>JAFOGE010000224.1 GCA_017386965.1 Clostridia bacterium | reverse complement strand
GGAGGCATGAAGACCTTAGGTGCATTGGTCAAGCGCAATTTCCGAATGTTTTTTAAGGACAAGGGAGCGTTTTTTACCGCCCTGATTACCCCTGCGATCCTTCTGGTGCTTTACGTAACCTTCCTCGGGAAGGTTTATCGGGATGCATTTACGGCCCATTTTCCGGAGTGGCTCTCCATTCCGGAGGAGCTGGTAAACGGATTGGTCGGAGGTCAGCTGATCTCCTCTCTTCTGGCCGTTTCCTGTGTTACGGTTGCCTTCTGTGCGAACATGCTGATGGTTTCGGACAAGGCCAGCGGGGCGCGCAACGATCTGATCGTTACGCCGGTCAAGCCGTCGATTCTGGCAATGGGATACTATCTTGCAACTCTGCGCAGCACGCTTCTGATCGGGCTGTTAGCCTCCGGTGTTGGCATGCTCTATCTTGCCAAGGTTGGTTGGTTTCTTTCGGTAACGGACGTTGTGCTTTTCCTTTTGGATGTTGCCTTGCTGGTGATGTTTGGAACGGCACTTTCCTCCCTGATCAACTTCTTCCTCAAAACGCAGGGACAGATCTCTGCAGTGGGAACCATCGTAAGCTCCGGCTACGGCTTCATCTGCGGAGCGTACATGCCCATTTCCAATTTTGGCGAGGGGCTGCAGATCGCACTCTCCTTTCTGCCGGGAACCTATGGAACCGCTCTTTTGCGCAATCACATGATGCGAGGCTCCTTTGCTGAGCTGGAGGCGCTTGGCGTTCCCGCGCCGATCGTTGCATCCGTCCGTGACGCAGTGGATTGCAATCTCTATTTCTTTGACAAAACGGTAAAGGAATGGGCGATGTATCTGATCCTTGTGGGAAGTATTCTGCTTCTCCTTGGCGCATATGTCCTTTTGAATGTTTTACAACAGAAAAAATCGAAAAGAAAGTGAGAATGACAACTGTGAAAAAAACAAAAAACATAATTTGGGGTATTATCCTGATTGCAGTCGGCCTTCTTTGGGCACTCGACGTTTGCGACGTGATCCACTTTAATCCCTTCTTTGAGGGCTGGTGGACGTTCTTCCTCATCCTTCCGTGCGGTATTGGATTGATCACGGAGAGGGATAAGACGGGCAATCTGATCGGCCTCTGCATCGGTGTTATACTGCTTCTCGGAACGCGCGATATCGTGGATTTTTCCATGATCTGGAAGCTGCTCCTGCCTGCGATCATCGTACTGATCGGTGTACGCTTGATTTTCAAAAGCCTTTTCCGCAAGAAGGAAAAGAATTGGATCCGTTTTAACCGCAATACCAAGGGCGCGCGTGAATTTTGCGCTACCTTCTCCGGACAAAACGTAAGCTATGACGGTATGCCCTTTGAGGGAACCGAGCTGACGGCTGTGTTTGGCGGCATTCGGTGCGACCTGCGCGGTGCGATCATCCAGCACGACGTTGCGATTGAGGTCAATTCGATTTTCGGAGGCGTTGATCTCTTCCTCCCGGAGAACGTCAATATTCAGGTCGATTCCACGTCTGTTTTTGGAGGAACCTCCAATAAGAGAGGAACTGCCCACATCGACGGTGCGGTGACGATCTTTGTCAATAGCACCTGCATCTTTGGAGGACTGGATATCAAATGACAAATGCGCAAAGAATCATTAAATACTGCGCGATTGCACTTGCAATTCTGATCATTGCTACGCTTGTTGGCAGTATCGTTCAGGTGATTCGCTTTTTTGCAAGCGGAGAAAACGAAAAGGAGCTCTTACAAGCGCCGATCGAGCTTGCGCTCGAGGAGGATGGAAGCGAGTTGGATTCCATTAGGATTGATCTTGCCGCCACCAAGCTGACCGTTTGCCGCGGGGATGCGCTCAAGATCGTGACGAATGATCCTTCCATCACTGCAGTCCTTGAAAAGGGAAAGCTTACCTTGCAGGAGCCCAAGCGGAAAACCTCGTTTTGGGGAATTCAGATCGGCTCTGTAAATTCCAAGGTTGGAGAATTGACTCTGACGCTTCCCGAGGTCCTCTTTGAGGAATTGGAGCTTTCTGCCGGCGTAGGAGAGGTGCAGATCGACGTTCTCGCCGCAAAGAAGGCGAAGCTGGATCTTGGCGTTGGTGATGTCATTATCAATAAGCTCTCGGTTACCGAATCGGGCGAGATCGATTGCGGCGTTGGAGATCTGATGGTCAAGAGCGGCGCTCTGCACGGCCTTTCGATGGATATCGGCATCGGAGAAACGAAGATTTCTGCTGTTCTGACCGGAAAAACCGAGATCGATCTTGGAATTGGAAACGCGGAGTTCACCGTTCGGGGAAGTTCGGAGGACTATACTGTTACTGTGGAGAAGGGTATTGGAAGCGCGAAGATCGACGGGAAGAGTGTCAAGGATGGACAAACCTACGGCGATGGAGCAAATCGCATTGTGATTGACGGCGGAATCGGCTCGATCGAGCTGGAGTTTATTGAGGACGAGAGTAAGGAATGAATATCAGAAGAGCAAAGCGGGAGGAGCTTCCGCGTATTGAGGAGATCTATGCCTCGGCTCGCGCCTTTATGCGCGAGCAGGGAAATCCGGATCAGTGGAAGAATCGGTATCCAACGCATGAGTTGATCAAACGGGATATGGATGCGGAAAAACTATACGTCTGTGAGGAGGACAGAGAGATCCTCGGGGTGTTCTATTTTGCTCTGGGCGAGGATCCCACCTATCGCGTCATCGAGGATGGTGCGTGGCTCTCGGAGGAGCCCTATGGCGTCATTCATCGCATCGCGGTAGTGGCACGCGGACGCGGCGTGGCGGCCTTCTGCTTCGCGCATTGCTTTTCCATCTGTCCCAACATTCGTATTGATACGCATCGCGATAATCTCCCCATGCAACGCGCTCTCCAAAAGAACGGCTTTCT
>JAFOGE010000223.1 GCA_017386965.1 Clostridia bacterium | reverse complement strand
GGGTGCGATCCAGATCTTCATCGAGCCGGGCGGAGGACTTGAGCGCGTGTACGTCGGCGTGGTTGGTATGCTCCAATACGACGTGCTGGAATCGCGCATGAAGGCGGAATACGGTGTTAGCTACAAGCAATATCCGCAGTCGTACCAATATATCCGCCGCATCGCAAACGGGACAGACCCCAAAAAGCTGCATCTGTTTGACGTGAAGTGGGTGCAGGACTTCCGCGGAAACGATTTTCTGCTCTTTAACAGCGAGTGGCACATTCGCCATACTTTGGACAACAACGAAGGAC
The DNA here is from genome assembly GCA_017386965.1 of Clostridia bacterium. GTDB lineage: Bacteria > Bacillota > Clostridia > Oscillospirales > CAG-272 > UMGS1865. The sequence continues at coordinate 2,655 of JAFOGE010000223.1, read as the reverse complement.
TGGAGCTTGTAGAGTTCGGCGCTACCTGATCGGCAAAAAAGTGGGGGTCGCAAGGATGCCGACGGATTCTGCAAAACGCAGGGGCTTTGCCTGACGGTTTCCGTATCTGAACAACCAACCAATAGGAAAAGGGAAATCCCAAATTTGCGGGATTTCCCTTTTTCTACTTCTATGTACCGGATCAACCGAGCCAACGGTAGAAGGCCTGACGGTTTCTCTCCTTCTGCTTGCGGTGCTTTGCCTTGATAACCATAGCGGTTACCGTGCATGCGGCGACAACGGGAAGGGCGATCTTGCCAACCTCAATCGCTACTGCGGCGGTAGGCTTTGCGCAAGCCTGAATGCGGCGGATTGCCTTGGGGAGCTTGATCTTCTTTGCTGTCTTCTCCTCGCAAAGAGCCTCCTCGGCTTCCTTTTCTGCGGCGGCAAGTGCCTCAGCCTCAGCAACGAGGGCGGCTTCCAGGAGGCGAGCCTCTTCTTCCTCTTTCTTTGCGGCACTGCGGCTTGCTCCGGCAAGGATCAATGCGATGATCGCGCAAACGACGAAGCCGATGCCCGTGATCGCAAGATATTCCCAATGGAAGGGAAGGTTCAGCATGGCGGGAAGGCAGAAAAGTGCATAGAGCCCACATCCGACGAGTGCGGCGAACAGACTGATGAAGAGAACCAGATTCGCGGCAATGCGAAGACGAGTTGATTTCATAAACAGATCCTCCGTTCAATTTTCTCTTTCCTTCATCATATCACGAAAACGCCGGAATGTCAAGGGCGAAGAAGTAAAAAAATCAAAATGTAAGAGCAAAAAAGAAAAAAAGAATCACCGTCCGAGGCCTCGTACCAAGGCGAGCGGTGATTCTTTTGCTGTGTTTTGTCGTATCGGATCAGGAAATGGGGAGGGCAAAGATCACATGGTTGACCTTCTGCAGGTCGTTGATCTTATCGAGGATCGAGCCACTTGAGGGAATGCGGATCAACGCTTCAAGGCCAACGTGGCCCGGCGCGCCGCTGCGGGGGGAGGTGACCTGGATTTCCTTGCCCGAGCATTGCTCACGCAGGACGTGGATCACGTCCTTGACGTCCTCGATCGAGTCCACCTCAAGATATACGAACACGCGCTGACGCTTGCGCATGAGGCGAAACTCCAGATGCGAAACCAGCGTGAAGGCCAGGATCACGAGGAGGACTGCACAGAAGGCGGCCAAATACAGACCGTAGCCCACGGCAAGACCGATCGCCGCGGTAGCCCAGAGGCCAGCTGCTGTGGTCAGTCCGCTGATGTGGGAGTTGCCTTTCTTGACCAGGATCGTGCCGGCACCGAGGAAACCGATGCCGCTCATGACCTGTGCGCCGGTTCGCTGGACGTCGGAGGCGACACCCATCTGCGCCATCTGCGCAGAGAGGCAAACGCCGATCAGGGCGGAAAGCGCGGCGCCGAGCGCCACCAGCATATGTGTGCGCAGACCTGCGGCACGGCCGTGGATCTCACGCTCGATTCCCACAAGACCTCCGGCCATGGCGGCCAGCAGGATGCGGATCATTACGGTTATGGAGTTGACCTCGCTGAGATAGTCGGCCATCTCCCCAAGGAAGGTAAGGAAAGCGTCCATTCGATGGTAAGCCTCTCTTTCTTGACATTCTTTACGCATCACGCACGGATGCGCGGGCAATACTATATAGATATTCCATTATACCACGCTTTTTGCAAAATGTCAATCTTTTTTTATAAAGCGTGGCAATATGCGCAAAATCCTCATGCGATTGCGCAGAATACGCATGGGAATGAAAGGAAGAATGCAATATAATATATATAGATTAATATTCTAATATTCATCAACGGAGGAATCGGATATGCCCTTTATCGACACCAAGCTGAACGTTCGCCTGAGCGAGGAAAAGGAAGCGACCATCAAGCGCCGCCTGGGAGAGGCGATCACGCAATTCCCGGGAAAGAACGAGTATTGGCTTATGCTCAACTTTACGGACAACTGCCGGATGTGGTTTCGAGGCTACAACAGCTTTCCCGTTGCGATGGTCAAGATCGAGCTGTTCGGCTCTGCCGACGATGCCACCTGCAACGCGATGACGAAGGCGGTTTGCGACATTTTCCACGAGGAGCTGGACATTTCTCCGGAGCATATCTACGTGGAGTACGCTTTTACCGATCGCTGGGGCTGGAACGGCGAAAACTTCTGATCCGTCGCGGTCATTATACCCAATGAAAATGCCAAAAAAAGCTCTGTTTTCGGTATTTTGCCATAGCTTCCAAAACCCATTTTCGGAGGGAAGAAAAAAACCCCTTTTTTTCGAAAATAACCCTTGACAGAGCAGAGGGATCTGAATATAATAGATATAAACTTTACTTTAACACGGTAAAGCAAATATTTCTTTTGAAGAAATCCGGAGGATAAGAAAATGAACAGAATCTACAATTTCTCGGCAGGCCCTTCCATGCTTCCGCTCCCCGTCCTGGAAAAGGCAGCAGCAGAGCTGGTCTGCTACGGTGAGTCCGGAATGTCCGTCATGGAGATGTCCCACCGCTCTCCGGACTACGAGGCGATCATTCAGGATGCCGAGGCGATGCTTCGCCGTCTGATGAACATTCCCGACAACTACAAGGTGCTTTTCCTGCAGGGCGGTGCGTCCACACAGTTTGCT
>JAFOGE010000222.1 GCA_017386965.1 Clostridia bacterium | reverse complement strand
TTTGGCGGAGGAGATCCTCTTGAGCTTAGAGGAAAGATCTTCGGCGGAATAGGTGTCAGTGGCGGTAGTGCCGAGCAGGACACAGAGCTTTCGGCGTACGGAAAGAAAATTTTCACGGAATATTTCGTATGTTAAATACGTGATTTTCGAAGAAAGGATCAAATAATGACAGAACAGGAAAGAATTGAAGCTATAGTCAAGCAGGTCGTTGCCAATATGAAGGGCGCAAACGTATCCACTGCTTCGACAGGCAGAGCTTCGGCAGGCGGTGCGATCCCCAAAACGTCCCGCGTTGCATTGCTCACTGAAAAGGAGCATTTCGAAATAAAAGAATATCCTATTCCCGAGATCGGTGACGACGATATCCTCGTCAAGATGGAAGGCTGTGGCGTGTGCGGAACAGACGCACATGAGTTCAAGCGCGATCCGTTCGGTCTTATTCCTGTCGTTCTCGGACACGAGGGAACGGGTGAGATCGTAAAGATCGGCAAAAACGTTACTAAGGACTCGGCAGGTAAGTCTCTCGGTCTTGGTGACAAGGTCGTTACCTGTATGATATTTAAGGATAATCCCGATATCACAATGTTCGACCTTAACAAACAGAACGTCGGTGGAGCTGACGTATACGGACTTCTCCCCGACGATGACGTACACCTTAACGGTTGGTACGCAGATTACATAGTTGTTCGCAAGGGCTCCACGATCTTCAACGTCAGCAATCTGGATCTGGATTCGAGAATCCTGATCGAGCCTGCAGCGGTGCTGATCCATGCTGTGGAGAGAGCAAAGACCACCAATATTCTTCGATTCAATTCCAGAGTTGTGGTCCAGGGCTGCGGACCGATCGGACTTCTTTGCATCGCCGTGCTTCGCACGATGGGCATTGAGAATATCACTGCAGTGGATGGAAACGAACAAAGACTGGATTTTGCAAAGCAGATGGGAGCTACGGCAACTGTCAACTTCACCCAGCACAAGGGCATTGAGGCTCTTGCGAGTGCGGTTGAGGCTTCCTTTGGAGGCTATCTTGCAGATTTTGCGTTCCAGTGCACCGGTTCTCCCGTGGCACACGCAAACATCTACAAGTTCATTCGCAACGGCGGCGGCCTTTGCGAGCTTGGCTTCTTTATCAACGGCGGCGATGCAACCATCAACCCGCACTTTGACCTGTGCGCCAAGGAGATCACGCTCGTTGGATCCTGGGTTTATACCCTGCGTGATTACGCAACCACCTTCGACTTCCTCAAGCGTGCAAAGGCGATCGGCCTTCCCTTGGAGAAGCTCATTACCCATAAGTTCCCGCTGGCTCAAGCCAATGAGGCTCTGCAGACCAACCTGCGTCAAGACGGTCTGAAGATCGCAATCATCCCGTAAAACGGATAGAGAAAGGATTTTCGGAATATGGCAAACGCAGTCGGAATGATTGAGGTTTACGGTCTGGTTGCAGCATTTGCGGCTTGTGACGCAGGCTGTAAGGCGGCAAACGTTACCGTAGAACCCTTTGATAAAAATAAGCCGGCCAATCCGGACGGACTTCCGGTTCCGCTTCAGGTTTTGGTCAAGTTCCGCGGAAGCGTGGAGAACGTAACGGCGGCCGTTGCTGCGGCGGAGATTGCAGTCAACGAGATCTCGGGTGTGGTTACCAAGCATATTATCGCAGCCATGGACGAAGGCTCAGAGAAAATGCTGAAGCTGAACGCATTCGATAAGAAATGATCCCGATGGAGCGAGGCTCCGAACACACATTATTCAATTTGTTATTATTTTATTTTGGAGGTATAAAACAATGGCACAGGAAGCTCTTGGAATGATCGAGACGAGAGGTTTGACTGCAGCAATCGAGGCAGCAGACGCAATGGTAAAGGCAGCAGAGGTTACTCTGATCGGAACCGAGAAGATCGGATCCGGCCTGGTATCCGTTATGGTCCGCGGCGACGTTGGAGCAGTGAAGGCAGCAGTTGAGGCAGGAACCGCAACCGCTTGCAGACTCGGCGAAGTGATCGCAACGCACGTAATTCCCAGACCCCACAGCGACGTTGAGCAGATTCTTCCCAAGCTCAACTAAACGAAATTTGAGGAAAAAGGTTCAACAGTTATGAAATCACTCGGATTTATCGAGGTTTCGGGCGTGGTAGCCGCGGTCGATGCTCTCGATGTCATGTGCAAGGCTTCCGGCGTGGAGTTTGTCACGTGGGAACGCAAGCTTGGAGGACGAATGGTAACGGTCATCGTCACCGGTTCGGTCTCCGACGTCACCGAGGCCATTGCTTGTGCTAAGCGCAGTGCTAAGGCTCCGATCATGGCGTCCAACGTGATTCCCAATCCGCATGACGAAACCATCCGCTTGGTGAAGCTCAGCGCATCCCGTCTGCTCAAGACGGCAGACAAGAAATGAGTCTGCCTCGTGCAGAGCTCATGACCCACAAGGAGGCCAATCCATATGGCAACCAAAAAAGTAACCAAAACCGTTGCGGCGAAAGCGTCCGCCACGGGTATGATTAAAACAGAAAAAAACTTAAAGGAGAATGGAAACATGGTACAACAGGCATTAGGTTTGATCGAAACTCGCGGTCTTGTCGCTGCAATTGAGGCGGCAGATGCAATGCTGAAGGCAGCAAACGTTGAGCTCGTTGGCACGGAGAAGATCGGTTCCGGTCTGGTATCCGTTATGGTCCGCGGCGACGTTGGAGCAGTGAAGGCAGCTGTTGAGGCTGGTGCCGCAACCGCTTGCAGCCTTGGTGAGATCATTGCAACGCACGTGATCCCCAGACCCCATACCGACGTTGAGAAGATTCTTCCCACTCTGAAGTAATCTTTGAGAACGCCATCCTCGGGAAGGGGAGCGAGCTTCGCAAGCAAATTGCGATCCGCTCCCTCCCCGGGGGAGGGAGCTCTTTGCGGAACTTGCGCGGAATACCGAAGCGATCTTCGGTCCTCGGCGCAAGCTTCGCAGAATACAGAAGTTCGCTTTAACCGAGAGATTTTCACGGTTGGAGCTATCAAAAATCGGATCAAGAAAGGATGCATCCAAAATGATCATCGGAACCGTTGTGGGCAGCATCGTTGCCACAAGAAAGAATGAAAGACTCGTTGGACAAAAGCTTTTGATCATTCGCCCCATGGAAAATATGGGGGATAAGGCGGAGTTTGTTGCCATTGATAACGTTGGAGCAGGCATTGGAGAAACTGTGCTTGTAGCCAAGGGCTCTGCCGCTCGGATCGGCTGTGATCTGGAGAATTCTCCTGTGGATGCAGCCATCGTCGGAATTGTGGACGAAACCTAAATCTCCGTGTCCTTTTAGCGGAAAACTACAGAAAGGAACGGCCTATCACAGATGGATATGAAGCAATTGGCCGAGTTGATGCGAAACGCCGGCGTTGTTGGCGCAGGCGGAGCAGGATTCCCGGCATATGCAAAATTAAATATGGCCGCAGATACGATCATTCTTAACTGCGCGGAGTGCGAGCCTCTTTTGAAGTTGCATCGACAGGTTCTGGCGCGTTATGCGCGTGAGATCATGCTGACGCTGGAGGAGATTGCAGAGGCGTTGGGAGCCGGTAATGTTATCATTGCCGTCAAGCCCGCTTACCGTGAGGCGGTGGAGGCTGTTCGTGCTCATTTGGGAGAATGCCCCAAGACCAAGATTGGATTTCTTCCGGAAATCTATCCCGCCGGAGATGAGGTCGTTACGATTTATGAAACGACCGGAAGGGTTCTGGCTCCGGGCGCGCTTCCCATCACAGTGGGATGCATTGTTTACAATGTAGAAACGATCTACAACGTTTATCGTGCGAAAACGGAAAATGCTCCCGTAACGCACAAATATATTACGATCGCGGGAGCGATCAAAAAGCCCTGTACCCTCAAGGCTCCGCTCGGAATCACCTACGGAGAGTTGATTGAAATGGCAGGCGGCGAGAGCGAAGAGGGAACGGTGATCATCGCCGGAGGCCCCATGACGGGACTCGTTGCTCGCAAGGAGGATGTGGTTACCAAGACCTCCAATGCCATTCTGGTCTTGCCCAAGGAATCTCCCGTGGTGCAAAAGCGCGTGACGCCCTTTTCTTTGCAGATCAAGCAGGCTATGGCGGCTTGCTGCCAGTGCAGAATGTGTACGGATCTTTGCTCGAGAAATCTTCTGGGACAGCCCATTGAGCCGCACAAGATCATGCGCGCCGCGGCAAGCGGGGTAGCATCCGATCCAAAGGCTTTGCTCGGTGTGTTCTCGTGTTCTTCCTGTGGCATCTGTGAGATGTATGCCTGCGGTCAGGGGCTCAATCCTCGCACGATCATCTCCGAGATCAAGGGAGAGCTTTTGAAGAACGGCATTACCGCCCCTCTCGGATTGTCCTCGGCCGGTGTGGATTCGACCAGAGCAGCTCGCACGGTTCCTATGTCCCGCTTAACGGGACGTCTTGGACTTGCAAAATATGACGTGGATGCTCCGATCCAGGATGCTCCCGTTTTGACAAGACAGATCAAATTGATGCTCTCCCAGAGCATCGGCGCACCTGCCTCCGCCTGCGTAGCGGTAGGAGATCGCGTCAAGGCCGGCGACGCAGTCGGCATGTTTACCCCCGAAAAGCTTGGAACGGGTGTTCATACGCCCTTTGACGGAACGGTTACCAAGGTAACGGATCGCTTTGTGGTGATCAAGACAAACGCTTAATGCGGGAAAGGATGACTTTGTACCATGAAAAATAAAGCCATTGGAATGGTCGAATATCAAACGGTTTCCACGGGTATTACTGCGGCCGATTTGATGATCAAGACCGCAAGCGTTGAGGTTCTGCAATCCTCGGTAGTCTGCCCGGGCAAGTACATCACTCTGATTGCCGGAGAGCTTTCTGCGGTTCGTGCGGCCGTTGACGCCGCAAAGGTTCGCTTTGGTGAAAAGCTGACCGATTCCTTCGTGCTTGGAAATCCCCACGAGGATATTTTCCCGGCAATCTATGGAGGCGCTCCCGTTGAGAATGCCAAGGCCCTTGGTATTCTGGAAACCTTTTCTACCCCCGCTATTATCGTAGCGGCAGATACCGCAGCCAAGACCAGTGATGTGGCTCTTTTGGAGCTTCGCATTGCGCGCGGTATGGGCGGAAAGTCTTTTCTGCTCCTGACAGGCGATGTTGCAGCCGTTACGGCCGCAATCGAGGCCGCAGGCGCGCGGATTGCGCGTGACGGTATGCTGGTTGACAGTTCCGTGATCCCCAATCCGGACAAGAGCCTTTGGGCTTCCATTTTGTAAGATATGTTACCGATTGAGAGAAGAAATGAGATTCTGCATGAGCTGATGCGAGAGGGCAGAGTCGTTGTAAGTGAGCTGGCCGATCATTATCAGGTTACGGAGGAAACCATCCGCCGCGATCTTGAGAAGCTGGAAACGGATGGCTATGCGAAAAAAACCTACGGCGGTGCGGTTCGGAACGACAATATGACCTCCGAGCTTCCGTACACTGTAAGAAAGCAGACCAACGTCGGCGGCAAAAAGTATATTGCGGAGATCATCGGAAAATTGATTGAGGATGGCGACAGTCTGTTGCTGGATTCCAGCACCACCGCACTGTTTACGGTCAAGAGCATCTTCCCAAAGCACAAGCTTACGATCGTGACCAATTCCGTGGAGATTCTGCTTGATCTGCCGCAAGGTCACGATTGGAATATTATTTCCACGGGTGGATCTTACCGCCACGAGTCCATGGCCTTTTACGGAAGCGATGCCGAGGATGTGGTAGGGAAGTACTACGTGGACTATGCGATCCTTTCCTGCAAGGGCTTGGACATGGTCAAGGGGATCACCGATACCCGTGAGCCCTTTGCGAACCTGAAGGCCGGATTTTTGAAATCGGCAAAGAAGGTGATCCTTGCAGTGGATCATACCAAGTTTGACAAGATCTCCTTCGTTCGCTTTGGAGATCTGAAGGACGTGGATCTCGTCGTTACCGACGAGGAGCCGAGCGAGAAGTGGAAGCGCTTCTTCGCGGAAAAGCAGATTGAATTGGTTTATTGATGATTACGGATTCGGAAAGGATGGAAAATATATGAGAATTCTTGTTTTGAATGCAGGTAGCTCTTCCTTGAAGTACCAATTGTTTGATATGGAGAAGGAGTCGATCCTGGCAAAGGGACTTTGCGAGAGAATTGGCACCAGCGGTGCTGTTACACATAAGCCTACGGGAAAGGACTCGGTTTCCGAGGAGATCGCGCTTCCCGATCACGGCGCGGCTCTGCAGAGAGTATTGGCGCTTTTGACCGATGCAACACACGGAGTCATTTCCTCCGTGAATGAGATCGACGCAGTCGGCCACCGTGTGGCACATGGTGGTGAGCAGCTCAAGGAGTCCGCACGCATTACCGAGAGTATGATCGCGTACCTCGAATCCATCATTCCGATCAACCCTCTGCACGGACCTCCTGCTATTGCAGGCATCAAGGCTTGCCTTGCACTCATGCCCACGGTTCCGCAGGTCGCCGTGTTTGATACCTCCTTCTATTCCGAGATCGAGGATTTCCGTTATGTTTATCCCATTCCTTACGAGTTTTACGAGGAGGACCGCGTTCGCCGCTACGGCTTCCACGGAACGTCCCACCGCTTCGTTAGCGCAGAGCTTGCAAAGGCACTTGGCAAGCCGATCGAGGAGCTGAAGATCGTTACCTGTCATCTTGGAAACGGGTCTTCGATTACCGCTGTGGATGGCGGTAAGGCTATTGATACCTCTATGGGCTTTACGCCGCAGGAGGGTATTTGCATGGGTACTCGCTCGGGCACGATTGATCCCACGGTAGTCACGTATTTGATGAAGAAGCATGGATATACTCCCGATCAGATGGAGGATATCCTCAACAAGAAGAGCGGATTGCTCGGCGTTTCGGGACTTTCCAATGATACCCGTGACGTGGATGCCGCCGCAAAGAACGGCAACTATCGCGCAGAGCTGGTGCTGAAGATCCTGGCCAACGGCATCAAGAAGCACATTGGTGCGTATGCCGCAGAAATGAATGGACTGGATGCCCTCGTCTTTACGGCAGGCATCGGCGAGAACCAGGCCAATATCCGTGAGCAGGTTTGCGAGAACATGGAGTTCCTCGGAATTGAGATCGACAAGGAGCGTAACACCAATTTCACGAGAGGCATTCCCTTTGACATTAGCAAGAAGGGCGCAAGGGTGGCAACCTGGATCATTCCGACCAACGAGGAGTATATGATCGCCATCGACACCCAAAGACTGACAAAGACCAACTGATAGAAAGGTGGAGTTTTCATGGCAACCTACAGTGAGGCCGATATCCGCAAAATTGTAGAAGCAATCGTGAAGAATACGGCAGGCGCCGCATCTTCCGCATCCTATACCTCGACGACCTACAACGGCAGACGCCTGATCGGTATCTACGAGGATATGAACGAGGCCATTGACGCCGCAGAGCAGGGCTATCGCGCCGTTCGTGCGATGACTGTTGAGCAGAGAGAGAAGATCATCACCGAGATCCGCCGTCTGACCGTGGCCGAGGCCGCGATTATGGCAGAGATGGGCGTTGCCGAAACCGGAATGGGCCGCGTCGATCACAAGAAGGCCAAGCACCTTCTCGTGGCAGAGAAGACCCCCGGAACCGAGGACATCGTTTCCGAGGCCAAGACGGGTGACAACGGCCTGACACTGACCGAGATGGCGCCCTTCGGCGTTGTTGGCGCGATCACGCCCAGCACGAATCCCTCCGAAACGGTGATCTGCAACTCCATCGGCATGATCGCCGCAGGAAACGGCGTCGTATTCAATCCGCACCCCAACGCGATCTGCGTTTCGAACTACGCTGTTGACCTGGTCAACCGCGCGTCCTACGCCGCAGGCGGACCGAAGATCCTGGTCTGCTCCATGGTCAAGCCCACGCTCGACAGTGCCAAGATCATGCAGACGCATCCGAAGATCCGTCTTTTGGTCTGCACGGGAGGCCCCGGCGTGGTCAAGGCGGTTCTTTCCTCCGGAAAGAAGGCGATCGGTGCAGGTGCGGGCAATCCCCCCGTTATCGTGGACGACACCGCCGACATCGCAAAGGCCGGTAAGGACATTATCGACGGATGCTCCTTTGACAACAATCTGCCCTGTATTGCAGAGAAGGAGGTTTTTGCCTTCCGCAACATCGCAGACCGCTTGATCGAGGAGATGCAGAAGAACGGTGCATACCTGATCACCCGCGAGCAGGCCGACAAGCTGGCCCCCATCGTGCTTGAGGAGAAGGTCAACAAGGCAGGCAAGACCGTCAAGTCGGTCAGCCGTACCTGCGTGGGACGCGATGCAA
>JAFOGE010000221.1 GCA_017386965.1 Clostridia bacterium | reverse complement strand
GGCGAGGAGGGCTCCGCGCCCTCCACCTGCGCCGCCTGGCGGCGGGGCTATGGAGCGCTCACGCGCGGTGCGTAGCCGTCTTGTGTGTCGAGCGCGCTGACGCGCGGTACGTAGCCGTTTTGTGCGGGCTATCGCGCGCTCTCGCGCCTCGCGTAGCCATAAGATATGTCTGAAATCTTGCAGGAAAGGAGAATTCTATGGAGAACGTTCGCGCATTGGCGCTCTCCGTGCTGGAAAAGCACGCCGGCGCCGAGCAGTATTCCAATATCGCTCTCGATACCGCCATCAAACGCCATCCCCTCTCGGATGCCGACCGCGGCCTTTTGACCGCCCTCGTCTATGGCGTCATCGAACGAAAGCTTACCCTCGATCATCTCATCTCCTGCCTCTGTGACCGTCCCCTTCGGGAGCTGGACGGACAAACCCAAATGCTCCTTCGCCTCGGCCTCTATCAGCTCCAATACCTCGATCGCGTTCCCGATCACGCCGCTGTCAACGAAACCGTTTCCCTGGCACCCCGCCGCACGCGCGGCTTCGTCAATGCCGTCCTGCGGACACACCTGCGAAACGGAAAACGGCTGATGCTCCCGGATGCCGAAAAAACGCCGATTGATTACCTGTCCGTCAAATATTCCTTTGGCAAGGAAATCTGCGAACGATTCCTTTCCGCCTTTGGTCCGGAGCGCACGGAAAGCCTCTTGCAAGCCTTCAACCGCCCCACTCCCTTGACCCTGCGCGTCAATACCCTGCGCACGAGCCGAGAGGTGCTTCTTGACGCCCTGCAAAGGGACGGCTACGCGGCCGAGCCGACGCGCGAGAGCGAGGACGGCATCCGTCTTCCCACGGCACCCGTGCCCATGCTTCCGGGATTTGCGGAAGGGGAATTCTTCGTGCAGGACGAGGCCTCCCAGCTCTGCGTCAAGGCACTGGATGCACGTCCCGGCATGACGGTGCTGGACGCCTGCGCCTGCCCCGGCTCAAAATCCTTTGGCGCGGCCATCTCCATGCAAAACAAGGGATGCCTTGTCGCCTGCGATCTGCACGCCAACAAGCTCTCCCTGGTGGAGAGCGGTGCCGCCCGTCTTGGCATTTCCATCCTGACCACCGAGGCGCGTGACGCGCGAGCGGAGAAGGAGGAATGGACGCAAAGCTTTGATCGCGTGCTTTGTGACGTTCCCTGCTCGGGCTTTGGTGTCTTTGCCAAGAAGCCGGAGCTTCGGTATAAGGATCCCAAGCAGAGCGAGGCGCTCCCGGGGATCCAGAGAGCCATTTTGCAAAATGCCTCACGCTTCCTCAAGGTGGGAGGGCGGTTGGTCTATTCAACCTGCACGCTTCTGCGGGAGGAGAACGAGGAGAACATAGATGCCTTCTTGCGAGAGCATCCGCACTTCCGATGCAAGGAAATGCGAACGCTCTATCCCGACGTGGACGGGACGGACGGATTCTTCATCGCCGTCCTGCAAAAAACCGACCGGTCTTGACCGCAGACCCTTGGTTCGGGCGGAACAAGAAAAAATTGCGCGGAATAGCCGCGCGAAAAAAAGACAGACTATTTGGGGTGCGTATGCATCCCATAGAAGGGGGAAGGACGTTGGATCAAACGAGCAAGAGGCGGGAGCTTTTGTCGATGCTGCCTGCCGAGCTGGAGGAATGGATGCTCTCCGAGGGAGAACCGAAATACCGTGCCAAGCAGCTGTTTCCTCGGCTGCACCGGGGAGAGTCGCCAAGCGAGATCTCCAATCTCGGGAAGCGTCTGCAGGAGAAGCTTGCGGCTGCCTTCACGTATCATCTTCCCGCCGTGGAGCAAAAGCTGGTTTCGGCATTGGACGGAACCGTCAAATATCTGTTCGCCCTGGAGGACGGGAACTGTGTGGAAACCGTGGTCATGCGGTACGAGCATGGCAACACGGTCTGCATTTCCTCCCAGGTGGGATGCCGCATGGGGTGCAAATTCTGCGCCTCCACCATCGGCGGACGTGTGCGTGACCTGACGCCGGGGGAACTGCTCGGGCAGGTGATCGCCGCGCAGAAGGATCTGGGCGAGCGCATCTCCAACATCGTGATGATGGGGATTGGCGAGCCCTTGGACAACTACGACAACGTGCTTCGCTTTTTGCACCTGGTTACCTGCGAGGAGGGCTTGAACATCGGCGCGCGGCACATCTCGCTCTCCACCTGCGGACTGGTGGACCGCATTCTGCGCCTGTCCGAGGAGGAGCTTGCCATTACGCTTTCGGTATCGCTTCACGCGCCGGACGACGAAACGCGCTCTGCCATTATGCCTATCAACAACCGCTGGGGCGTGGATGCCCTGCTCGACGCCTGCCGCGTCTATTTTGAAAGGACGGGGCGCCGGATCTCCTTTGAATACACGCTGATTGCGGGCAGGAACGATTCCGAGGCCAATGCCGAGCGGCTTGCCAAGGTGCTCAACCGCCACCTGCGCACACGGGAGCAGACCATGCCCATTCACGTCAATCTGATCCCGGTCAACGAGGTGGATGAAACCGGATTTCAACGGTCCGGACGTGCGGCGGTCGCGGCATTTGCAAGGGTTTTGGAGAGCCGCGGCATTCGGGCAACGGTAAGAAGAAAGCTTGGCTCGGACATCAACGCATCCTGCGGACAGCTTCGCAGGACGCATCTGGCAAAGAAAGAGAATTGATTTCTGACAGGTGCCTCCCATGTGCTCGCAGAGGGCGCGTTCCCGTTCTTTACATAGCAAGGAAGGATGGGGGAGCTTATGCGATACGTGGCGATTTCCTGTTTGCTGGCGCTTTGCTGCGCCTGGTTGGTCTTTGACCTTTTGTTCGCACCCTTTGAAGGGGATGGGGTGCGT
>JAFOGE010000220.1 GCA_017386965.1 Clostridia bacterium | reverse complement strand
GGATAGGAAAGCTCCTGCACCACCCCAAGCAAAGGAAGCTGGGTCGGATAGTAAGGAGAGATATAGAACATGCTCAGATTGTCACCCGGCTGGCAGGCGGGCGTGCCGAGATGGAGCTTGTACACCAGCACGTTGCCGATAATGGCAAGCACCACAAAGCCCAAGAACAGAGCCGAAGGGGCGAGCATTTCGCGAAAACGCTTGCCGTATCCGCGAGAAACGATCAGATAGACGCCCATCACCACGAGAACGGCGTGCCAGAGCATCGCGTGCAGCGACATCGGCACAAAATAGGTGTACAGGACCGCATTGGGCACCAGCATGACCGACAGACCGCCGATAATGCCGTAGAAGGCAAGGAATCGATAGCAGAGCTCCCGCACACGGTTCCAAGGGATCACCGAGGCAAAGATAGCCACGTAGATCGGGACAGAACAAAATTGGAAGGGGAAGATCTCAAAACGGTAGTAATCATAGAATGCAAACCAGAAGAGCTGCTTGAAGACCTCGCATCCAATAAGGATCACCGAGAAGACCGAAACGACGATGCGGTCGGCCTTTTGGCTATGCTTGCGCGCCACGGTGCAGGCAAGCACAACACAGGCAAGGATCATAATGCCGATCCAGAGCAGATGGAACCAGCTGTATGCGCCGGGGCCAACGTCACCATTGTTGATATCGCCCCAGGTCCAGTTGAGCATTTTGTTCATACAATTTCACCTCTGAAGATAAGAATGGGAATGACCGAATTTTCATTCATGAGAATTATACCACATTTTTCTCCAAAGGTCAAGCCTTTTCCTTTTTTCCCTTCCCAAAGCGTTCGCCATTTTTCGGGCATTTCTCCGCGAAAAAAAGCATCCGTCAAGCCTCGGTAGAAACAAAATGGTACAAATGAGCGCAGTGCTCCCGTCCCGTCAAGGCGATCTTCAGTCCTGCCCGAAGCGCATCGCCGCTGACGGTCATGCCTGACAGCTGATCCCGATAGGTCACGCCCGGACGGGCGACGCGGATCTTCAGGCGCTTGGTAGAGCCCTCAGGACACCCCTGCTGCTCGATCACCGTCAGCAGCAGCTCCGATGCGTCAGACGTCGCGTAGCAGTACGCCGAATAGAGGTAGCTCGTGGGCGCGGCGAGGGGATAATAGTCTCCCAGACGGATGACGTGCTCAAAGCTCTTGTACTGACGGATCTGCGCGGCAATGATCTCCTTGAACTCGTCGCTCATGTTGAGGATGTTCAATTCATATCCCAGCATTCCGCCAACGGCCACCTTATAGCGATAGTCGAGCGAATCGCGATTTCCGCGCGGATCGGACACGTGACAGGACATCGTAGCCGCAGGATATCCCATCATGGCCGACGCCTGGATCATCGTGCGCGCATGGGGACGCGTATTGTCACTCGTCCAGATCTGTATGCCGTAGGCCATCATGCCAAGATCGTAGCGTCCGCCGCCGCCCGAGCAGGTCTCGATCACGGCGTTCGGAAAACGGGACAAAAACCAATCGAGCAGGCGGTACACGCCTTTCATATAGCGGAAGAAGATCTCCTTCTCGCGACCGCGAGCCAAAAAGGCAGAGCCTACCTGCGCCAGGTGGCGGTTCATATCCCACTTGAAATAGTCAACGTCGATGCCCCGGAAGGTGGCGTCAAAGCGTGAGGTCAGATAATCAAACACCTCGGGGTTCGACATATCCAGCACCAGCTGGTGACGGGAGAGCATAAGCTCACGCCCGGGGATCGCAAGCGCCCACTCGGGGTGCGCACGGTACAGATCGGAATCCGGATTGACCATCTCGGGCTAGATCCAGATGCCGAATTGGATTCCCTGCTCCTTGATCTTTTGCACGAAGGCGGCAAGACCGTCGGGGAATTTTTCTTTGTTCTCAATCCAATCGCCAAGACCCGCGCGGTCGTGATTGCGCTTGCCGAACCAGCCGTCGTCCATGACGAGCATATCAAAGCCGGTCTTCTTTGCCTCGCGGGCAAAGCGGATCAGCTTCTCCTGATCAATATCAAAATAGCAGGCCTCCCAGGTGTTCAGCACCACAGGGTGCGGCTCTTTTGCCTTGGGCGGAAGAATATGCTCGCGAATAAAGCGGTGGAAATTCCTCGACATGGTGCCAATTCCGGTCGCGGAATAGGTCATCACCGCTTCCGGAGAGGAGAAGCACTCGCCCGCATTCAGGGTATAGGAGAAGCAATCGGAGCCAAGGCCCATCAGCACGCGGGTCTTCGCCTGCTGATCCACCTCCACCTCGTCGAGGAAGGAGCCGGAATAGACGAAGTTGAAGCCGTAAGCCTCTCCCCTCGTTTCGGTGGCCTTGTGATCGCAAAGCGCGATGAAGGGATTGTACTGGTGGGAGGAGCATCCGCGGTTGGAATAGACCGACTGGATGCCGTGATGCAACGGAACGCGTTGCAGGGAGACCTCACGGCAATGCGCACCGTACAGCGAGATCATATCCAGATCCGAGCGGCCGATATCCAGCATCAGCGGCATGCATTTCTCGATCGTCACGGGGCTTTCCCCGGTGTTTTCCAGGATCATGTAGCGGCTGATCACGTCGGCATCGGCAAAAACGGTATAGCAAAGCTTGAGGCGGCAATGGTTGATTTCGTCCAGCAAGGTGACCTCCAGGGTCTCCGTGTGCCCGTCCGCGCGAGCCGAGGGAAGCCCCTCCGGGAGGGTTCTCCCCTTGAAGATGCGATAGGAGCGGTAGGCAAAATCGCACACACCGGTGCCGTCGGCACTCAAGCGAAGCGCGGCGGAGCGAAAATCTCCACAGCCGAAAAAGGAGCATTCCAGCGGAAGAATATCGGGCGAGTAGTCGGCGTTTGCCGAGGCAGGATAGGGGGAGAAGGAATAATGTGGGAACGCGGCCTCGGGCAATACCGTTGTGCGCTTGCCATAGTAAAGATGATACAAATAGCGATCTAATACGACCTCAAACGCATAGGTCGTATGCTTGGTGTGAATGACAAATCTTTTTGTGTCCTTGTAAAACCGAATCGACATAGAGTACACCTCCAGAACGAATGAAAAAAATGAACGGCAGCTTCCTTGCCGACGTATCTCTTTGAGGCTTGGCCCAATCCGAGCATAAAAGCCCTTCCCCGTTAACCTTTTGTCAGCAGATATCCCGTTCATTATACCACAATTTTGCAGATATTGCAACCGTTTCGCCGGTTCGAATCTGTCTACAGACACGAAATGCCCGAAATGCATCTGCAAAATTTCGCGCCTCGCATCTTAATCACGCCGAAGGCGTGTCCGTTTGCGCGAAGCGCAACATCATTTACGGCGAAGCCGTAACATCATTGCGCAGCACATCATTTGCACGAAGTGCAACATCGTTCATTTGTGCCGCAAGCGGCAATGATGTTGACCTGACGGTCAAATGATGTTGCGTGTGCCACGCAAATGATGTTGTGCCTGCGGCACAAATGAAAAATCCGAGAACAAAGTTCTCGGATTTTTGGCTGGGGTAGCAGGATTCGGACCTACGAATGCCAGAGTCAAAGTCTGGTGCCTTACCGCTTGGCTATACCCCATTCCTATATTCAACTTTACAACAGTCCTATTATATCACAAGCGCCTCGCGGTGTCC
>JAFOGE010000219.1 GCA_017386965.1 Clostridia bacterium | reverse complement strand
TTGAGTAGTATTCTCATCTTAAGAATTGTTCGAGATCCGTTCGCACATACTTTTATATGCTTTGTACTTCTCTCTTGTTGTTCAATTTTCAAGGATCAGCGTCCCCGCTTGCGCGGCGACTTGCTCATTATACCACATCCGCTCCATCTTGTCAAGCCTTTTTTGCATTTTTCTTGAAAAATGTTTGCTATGCGGACAACCCCTGTGCGGGGTGAGCCTTGTTATGATACCACAAACAGGATTTTTTGTCAAGTATTTTTTTCGTTTTTTTCCTTTTTTTTCGAAATTTGGAGGCTTGCACAGTTTCACTACGACATTCCCTATGACATCCTTATGCAAAATAGCAACGATTCGTACAAAATCACGCTTTCCTTGCGCAAATCTCCCGTTTGAAGTCCTCCACCATATCCGCAATGCGGCGCGCGCACTTGTCGATGCAATCCTTGAGGCGGAGCATCATGGCCTGCGCGGCCTCCTCGTCCTCCTCCCAAAAGGCGTTGATCCCCCGATAGGGTGCGTGAAGGGTCTCGCAAAGGATGCCGCCCTCGCGGAACAGGCGCATATCCTCCTCAAAGTCCGGCTTCTCCGAGGACCAGAAGGTGCGATCCACGCCATAGCGATGGAAAAGCTCGACCTGCTTCTTTACCGGGACCTTATAAAAAATATTCATTCCGATATTCATGTGCGGCCTCCCCATTAATATAATGATAGTTTTCCGCTCTCCAGATCGCGGATCACTGCCGCGATGGCATGCTCCTCGTTGCTGACGGTAACGGCGTCGGCCTCCGCTCTTGCCGCAGGGCAAGCATTGGCCACCGCGACACCCAAAGCGGCCTCGCGGAGCATGGGAATATCGTTATAATAATCCCCCACGGCGACCGTTCTTCGCGGATCGATCCCCAAAAGCTCGGCCATCTTTTGGATAAGAATGCCCTTGCTGACCCCCTTGGGCAGCATCTCGTAGAGCATTTGCTCGGAGTGGATAAAATCAAATTCCTTTGCCGCAGGATGCTCCGTAAGAAAGATCTGCAGACGCGTCATCACGGCGGGATCGTGCTCGCCGAAGACGATCTTGGCCATAGGCTCGTCGATCTCCTCTAAAGGACGCGGGCAATTCGGGACTCCCGTAGCCTTCCGAAAGCCCTCCATGACGGGGCTCTCCTTGCAAAAGTAAATGCGGTCGAAGGTATTGACCTGCAGGCCGACCTCGGGGAAAGCCTTGGACGTTTCTTTAGCGAGCGTCAACGCCTCCTCGGGCAGCTCACGCCGCCAGAGGTACCTCCCCGTTCGGTGATCGTAGATCCCTCCGCCGTTGATGCAGCCGAAGGGTGCATTCGGCTCGACCCGTTGATAGACGTGCGCGGCAAAATAGGGCATTCTTCCCGTGACGAAGGTGAAAAGCCCTCCCTCACGTTGAAAATAGCGGATCGCCTCTATATTCTCGTCGGAAACGGCGTAGCTGCGATCCAGCAGCGTGCCGTCCAGATCACTGCATAACAGGATCCCGTCAAATCTTCCCATTCTGCGCACCTCCTTCCCTCGTTATCCCTGTTAGTATACCACGTTTCTTTCAAAAGTGCAACCCTTTTCTCGGGAAACGTACGGAACGAAAAAAAGAGGCCCCCGTGTGAGGGCCTCTTGGTTTGCTTGGTGAAAAAATCAGATCTCGGGAATCTCGATCTCGATCTCGCGGCCTGCCTCGGCAGACTTTGCGATACCGTCGATG
>JAFOGE010000218.1 GCA_017386965.1 Clostridia bacterium | reverse complement strand
CATCTCGCTCGCCGTGCGGTCCGAGCCGCCAACGCGATAGCCCTGCCGCTTGGTGATCCTGGCCAGAGCGGACATACTGATCCCTCCGACCCCGATGAAAAAGATGCCTTGACAGCTTCGGAGCATCCGCTCGATCGTGAGGGCTCCGTAATGTGTGTTCGGAAGTGCCACTTTTTCCTCCTTTCCCATGCGAAATATGAACTCAAAATGAACTTTATGATTATTTATGTCGGATTATTAACAAAAATACAAATACAAGGGGATAAATTCACAAAAATATACGATTTCCTTTGCATATTTATCACAAAACTATCGTATACTATATATATCCGAAAAAAACGGAATTCTATTTCAGAACGGAGAACCAAAAATGCAAATTACCGATATCAAAGTCAGAAAGCTTTTTGACGAGGGTCCGATGAAGGCAATCGTTTCTGTCACCTTCGACGGCCAGCTTGCCGTCCACGACATTAAGGTGATCTATGCAAAGGAAAAGTTCTTCATCGTCATGCCCAGCCGCAAGAACCCCGATGATACCTACCGGGACATCGTACATCCCATCAACGCGCACTTCCGTGGGATGCTCGAGGCCTCTGTGATCGCCGCCTACGAGGCTGCTCTTGAGGAAGCCGCTCTGGAAGCCGAGCAGGCTGAGGTTGCGGAAGGAATCCCCGAAACCGTTTGAAACGAACACACAAAGATCGCACCTCGGTGCGGTCTTTTTTTCTTACAGATCCTCCGGGCGGATCCATCCGTGCGAGAGCAGGACGTTCTCCCCTCTGAGGACAAGCGTGCCAAAGGAATATCCCTTTCCCTCGGCATCCCGTCCGATGCTCCCCGGATTGAACAGATACATCGGCCGCGAAAGCCGCTCCCCTCCGATCTCGCTCCCTGCAGGAAGCGTCTGCAACAGGGGAACGTGCGTGTGACCGAACAGCACGATATCCGCGCCCTTTCCGTGCGCATAGGAAAGAAGCCTCCCGTATCCGCCCTTGACACCGAACAGATGCCCGTGCGTCAGAAGGATCCGATGTCCCTCGAAGGAAAGGAAGCAAACGTCGCGGTTCTCCTCATCCATTTCCAAGGGCAGGAAGAAATCGCAATTCCCTGCCACCGCAAAGCGCGCGCTTTGCGAGGAATCGACAGCGTAAAAGTCCCGCAAGCCGTTCCCGAGAAAGCAAACCGCATCGGGAGAATGCACCTGGAGCTGCAAGGCCCGCTCGATGGCAGAACAGTTTCCGTGCGCATCCGACAGGATCAAAAGCTCCATTCCCTTCTCCTCCTCCGTTTGTCATTCTCTCTATAATACATTATAGCATTGTTGCGCCGATTTGTCTATGGATTTTTGCAGAAAAAAACAGGTCAGCAGCCTCTTTTTTTCGGCATTCGGGGGACACCCCTGGGCTTTCCTTGTCATATACTGCCCGTGAACGCTATGCATGAAAAAGGAGAGTGGCTATGCAACTGGACAAACGAATGCTGGAGCGCCTATTGGCGATGAATGACGAGCAGCTGGGAAGCGTGATCCAACAAATTGCAAAGGAATCCGGTATCCCCCAGGAGGAGCTGGGGCTGAACCCCGACAGCATACGGAGCATCCGTATGGCGCTCGGGATGGCAAACGACGCAGACCTGGAGCGCCTGAATGGAATCTATCAGCAATACCTGCAAGGCCGACGTCCTCACTGAGGCGCGCGGGAAAGGAGGGTCCGACGGTATGGATGAGATCACGAATCGGGATTCCCAACAGACGGCAAGCGCGCTCCCCGACCTGCTCGGCAAGCTGATGTCCGATCCGGGGCTTCTGCAAAAAATGGGGGAGATCGTTAAGACGGCTTCCGCAGAGCCGCCCCCCGAAAAAAAGGAAGATCCTCTTGCGGAAAGCGGCTCCTTGCCTTCCATGCAGGACGGTCTTTCCGCCCTTCTTGCAAACCCTGCCATTCTGGAAAAGCTCCCCTCTATGATAGCAACCCTGCGACCCATGCTCGCTCCACCGCCCTCCCCCCAAAAGCCAAGTGGGGAGAAGGGGCCGGCCTCGCATCGGGACGCACTCCTGCTGGCCTTGAAGCCCTTTCTCTCGGAGGGAAGACGGGAGGCAGTGGATTCCATTCTTCGCATCGCGCGCCTGACTGAGATCCTGCGGCAAATGCCGCAGGGAACGAAAGGAGTGGATTGAGGATGTATGCCCGTTCGCCGAACCAACCCCGCAGAGAGGCCGGGATCCGTATTCCCGAGCATTACAGCGGATGCGCCTTCCAGCGTGACGGGGAGCCGATTGCAGCGGGAATGCAGGAGGAAAGCCACAAGAAGGCCGCACCGGCGCTTCCACTGCTTCCGCCGCTTGAGCAGCACTCTGCGCAAACGCCCGAAGGCGCAATCGAGGAAGAAAGCGAAAGGAACGAAAAGTCCGTCGCTTCGCACGCCCCTCTTTCTCTCGGACTGCACTTCGATGAGCTTTTGATTCTTGGATTGATCTTTCTTCTGGGACGAAACGAGGAAGATCCCGAGATCCTCCTGCTCCTGGCCCTCCTACTCCTGTGCGGATGAGCAGTTTTTGCAAAACCCCTTGCTTTTTCCGCGAAGATATGCTATCATAAAGGCAGTACAGACCCATCCTAAAGAAAGCAAAAAGAAAAACATGAAGCAAACAGAAAAACGATTCCGGCTTTTGCGAATCCTGCTCGGCATCCTCATCCTTGCCAATATGAGTGTCATCTTCTATTTCTCCGCGCAGAGCGGAGCGGATTCCGGCAGGACCAGCGGAAGCATTACCGCCTTCGTCGCGCGGCTTACCGTTTCGAGCTTTGAAGAATTATCCCCGGAGGAGCAGGAGGAAATCCTCTCCACGCTCCACCCGATCGTCCGAAAGCTGGCACACATGACCGAATTCGGTTCTCTCGGCGCACTCGTCTTTCTCTTCGTCCTGACCTTCGGAGGAGATCTCCTCTTCCCCTACCTTGCCTCCCTCTCCTTTTCCGTATTCTACGCCTGCACGGATGAGCTGCATCAGCTCTTTACGGCGGAGCGAGGGCCAAGCGTGTGGGACGTATTCATCGACGGAGCGGGGGCGCTCATCACCTGCTCCCTGCTCCTCTGCCTCTGCCTCCTTTTGCGTAAGCGCGGAAGGGCACGCTTCGAGCAGCCTCTTTTGACGACCTACTATGCGCCTGCCGGAATGGGGCCTCTGCCCTTTGACAAGATCGCACTTGCAAGCGATCTGCACGATGACGGCATCGATGCTCCCTTGGAAATCCTGCGGCAGGAAAAACCGGATCTGATCCTCATTCCCGGAGATCTGATGGACGACGCGGGACTGCGCGACCCGGAGGGAAAGGGCTACATCTTCCTCAAGGAATGCGCTAAGATCGCTCCTACCTTCTATTCCCTCGGCAATCACGAGCTTGCCTGCTACCACAAGGGAAATCCTTGGCGGCATCCGATCCCCCTTCCCTTAACGGACGAGATCCGCGCGCGCATCCAAAAAAGCGGCGCAACGCTTTTGGAAAATCAAAGTGTCCTGCACAAAGGCGTCCGCATCTGCGGACTGACCTCCGGCATTCACGGAAGAGAAAACTGCCCGAACGAGGCCGCGCTGCTTACCTTTGCCAAGGCGACGGAGCCAACCATCCTACTCTGCCACCATCCCGAGTATTATGCTCCGCACCTGAAGGACAAGCACTTCTCCCTGATCCTTTGCGGACATGCGCACGGCGGGCATTGGCGCTTTTTCGGACGTGGGATCTATGCCCCGGGGCAAGGTCTTTTTCCGAAATACACGAACGGCGTTCTGGATGGAGCCTGCGTCATCAGCCGCGGCATGGGAAACCATACGGGAATTCCCCGCATCGGAAATTCTCCCGAGATCGTCATTCTGCAAAAACCAACATCCTAAAAGCATCCCTCCCGAAAAAAAGCAGCGGAGGTGAGTCCAATGCGATGGCATT
>JAFOGE010000217.1 GCA_017386965.1 Clostridia bacterium | reverse complement strand
TTCCCGAGGATTGGCTCAGGCTCAAGCCGACCTGCCATCACAATCACCCCAGGATGCCCGAGCTTTGCGACAAATTCCTGGAGCTGAAGCTTGGTGACCGCGACGAAGCGCGTATGTTCTATCTCTGGGGACATTCCTACGAGTTTGAGAGGGACGACAGCTGGAATTTGATCGAGAATTTTGCCGAGAAGATGGGCGGACACGAGGACATTTGGTATGCCACGAACACCGAGATCTTCGAGTACATTGAGGCCTTCAAGGCTCTGCGCTTTACGGTGGACATGGAGAAGGCCTATAACCCCACGGCAACGCCGGTCTGGTTCGTCTTCCACGGACAGATGTATGAGGTGGGCGCCGGACAAACGGTGGATCTGCAGTAAGAAAAAACGCACATGGGGCAGGGCACTCTTGGGAGCGCTCTTGCCCCAAAAGTGAACGAAAGGAGAGGACCTATGGTTACGCGCCAATCCCCCATCACCGTCCTGCAAGGGGTCGGAGCGGCGAAGGCTGCTGCCTATGAGCGGCTTGGCATTCGGACGCTGGGCGACCTCCTTCTTCACTATCCGCGCGCCTATGAGAATCGCGGCGACATCCGTCCTCTGGCACAGACGCATCCGGACGGAAAGAGCGCGGTCCTTCTGACGGTTGCGAGCGAGCCGAAGGCGGTCCGTCTGCGCAGCCGCAAGAGTTTGCTCAAGCTTCGTGCCTTTGACGAGAGCGGAAGCTGTGAGATCGTCTATTTCAATCAGGATTATCTTAAGAGCAAGTTCCCCGTCGGCTCGGTCTATCGCTTTTACGGCAAGGTAGAGCGCGTTGGCAAGGGGTATCGGATGTCCGCGCCGGCGGCCGAGGCATGGGCAACGGGGATCCCCCTGCCGCCCTATCGCGCGGTTTATCGCATGACGGACGGACTTTCCCAGAATCAGATCGCCAAGGACGCCGAGGCCGCCCTGGAGCTTCTGGCGGCGGACGGAGAGGATCCGCTGCCCGCCGAGATCCGGGAGAGGCGGTCGCTCTGCACGCTTTCCTATGCCCTGCGGAACATTCATAAGCCGGAGGACCGCGCCTCGCTTCTGATCGCGCGCCGACGGCTGATCTACGATGAATTCTTTACCTTCTCGCTTGGTACGTCCATGGCGGGAAGACGAACGCGCTCTGCAAGCGCCCCTGCCTGCAAGTGGCAGGAAATTGCGCCGCTGACCGATCAGCTGCCCTATACGCTGACCGGTGCGCAGATGCGTGCCATTGACGAGATCCGCCGCGATATGGCGCAGGAGCTGCCCATGAGCCGCATTCTTGTCGGGGACGTGGGATGCGGAAAGACGGTCTGCGCCGCCGCGGCAATGCTGATCGCTCTGCAAAACGGCCTGCAGGCGGCGCTCATGGCACCCACCGAGATCCTGGCGCGCCAGCATTACGAGGATCTTGCGCCTTTGTTTGAACGAATGGGATATTCCTGTGCGCTCCTGGTCGGGGCAACGCCTGCCGCGGAGAAGCGGAGGATCAAGGCATCGCTTTGCGAAAAGGATCCCGCGCGGCGCCTGCCTCTCGTTATCGGAACGCACGCGCTTCTGACCGAGGACGTTTCCTTCGCCTTTGCGGGGCTTGTCGTGACCGACGAGCAGCACCGCTTCGGCGCCAGACAGAGAGCAACGCTTTTGGAAAAGAGCGAGCACGCGCATCTTCTCGTCATGAGCGCCACCCCCATCCCACGCTCACTCGCGCTCGTTCTGTATGGGGACCTTGCCATCTCCCGCATCGATGAGATGCCTCCGGGAAGACAGAGAGTGGATACCTTTGCGGTGGACGAGAGCTACCGCGAGCGGCTCAACGGTTTCATCGAGCGGCAGGTCGGGGAGGGAGGACAGGTCTACGTCGTCTGCCCCGCCGTCGAGGAGGAGAAGGACGCGGGCGAGGTGGATCTTTACGATCTTTTGGAGGAGGACGCGCCCGTGCGCGGCCGCGCTCCCATGAAAAGCGCGGTCGGACACGCCGAGGCACTGCGGGAGCGATTCCCGGGATTGCGCGTGGAATCTCTCCACGGAAGAATGAAGAGTCGGGAAAAGGAGGACGTGATGCAACGCTTTGCGGCGGGGCAGATCGACATCCTGGTTTCCACGACCGTCATCGAGGTCGGTGTCAACGTGCCGAATGCCTGCCTGATGATCGTGGAGAATGCCGAGCGCTTCGGTCTTTCCCAGCTGCATCAGCTGCGCGGACGTGTCGGACGCGGAAAGCGCAAATCCTGGTGTATTCTCGTCGCGGGCGACGGAGTCGGACAAAGCGAGGAGAATCCCTCGCGCAAGCGTCTTGACGTGATGCGCACAACCTACGACGGCTTTGCCATCGCGGAGCAGGATCTGGAGCAGAGAGGTCCCGGCGACTTTTTGGGAAGCGCGGCGGACGGAACCCTGCGGCAGAGCGGAGGACTGTCCTTCCGCTTGGCTGACGTGGCAGAGGACGGAGAGATTCTGTCCCGGGCCGCACAGGATGCCAAAGCGCTTTTGCGCGAGGACCCGGAGCTGCAGGCGCATCCCGTCTTGGCCGAGCGCGTTCGCGAGGCCTTTACCATTGAGGAGGGACTGATCAGCTGACCCGTCAAAAAAGACTTGACAATTCCAAAAAACAGAGTATAATAGGGAATATAAAATTCGTGATTGCAAAAAGGAGATGATCAACTTGCAAAAACAGCATACAAAACGCATTGCTCTGGGGGCGCTCTTTTGCGCACTGACCCTGGTTGCAACGCTCTTTGCCATTCCCGTTCCGATCACGGGAAACGTCAATCTCGGGGATGGATGCATGCTTCTCGGAGCATGGTTCCTCGGAGGACCGCTTGGCGCGGTTGCCGTGGCGCTGGGTGCTTCGCTGGCCGATCTGATCAGCGGATATGCGGCCTATGCACCGGGTACCTTCCTGATCAAGCTTGCCGCCGCGGGGGTCGCCATTCTGATTTCCCGTATGCTTCTGTCCTTGCGCCTTCGCGGTGCGTTCTGCCGTGCGGTTGCAGGCTTTTGCGCGGAGCTTATCATGGTTTTGGGATATTTTCTTTACGAGGCCTTCATTCTCTCCTACGGACCCTTGACGGCAGCGGCCAATATTCCCTTTAATGCAGTGCAGGGGCTGGTTGCGATCCTGCTTTCGGTCACGGTCTATTCCATGATCGAGCGCATCGCCGACCGATCCGCAAAACAGAAGTGACAGAGTAACAGGGGGTATCGAAAATGCATTCAAGCAATGAGAGGAGAAAATCCATCCTTTCTATGGTGGAGCTTGCCGTCCTGACGGCGATCGTTTTGGTTCTGCAATTTACGGGAGCCGCCATCCGCGTTCCTGTTTTGGGAACGTCGATCAGCCTGGTGCTGATCCCGATCGCTCTGGGGGCAATGCTCCTGGGTCCTGCCGCAGGTGCGTGGTTGGGATTTGTTTTTGGAGCGATTACCTACATTATGGGCGGCGTTATGGGAATGGATCCGTTTACGGCCTTCCTATTTCAGCACAACCCGATCATCACCGCAGGGATCTGCTTCTTAAAATCCACGCTTGCGGGCTACCTGAGCGGATTGCTCTATAAGACCTTGAGGAGCCGCAAGCCGCTGCTTGCAGTGTTCGTATGCTCCATGCTGGTGCCCGTCATCAACACCGGAATCTTTTGTGTGGGATGCATGCTGATCCTGAACACGATCGCGGGCTTCATTTCCTGGGCAGGATTGCCGGAACAGAGTGCGGTTTATTTCGTTTTCATCGGCTGTGCAGGAGTGAATTTCCTGTTTGAGTTTGCCATCAACACCGTCTTCTCGCCCGTGCTTCACCGCCTGCTCGGCATTCTCGGCAAGCGCCTGAAGCGTGCGGCGTGAGCTACATCAAAGGATAAAAAAGAGCACACCGCGTGCCAAAATCGGCACGCGGTGTGCATTTTTATGCTTGACGCGAGGATCAGCCCTTCTTCATGGCCTCCA
>JAFOGE010000216.1 GCA_017386965.1 Clostridia bacterium | reverse complement strand
GGACCTTCCGTGACAGATTCCCTCTGAGAATAAAATTTGAAGAAAGTGAGGAAACCCTATGAACCGTAAATACAGATTATCCACCGCTCTCGATGTCGATGACCTGCTGATGGAATGCACGTCCTATGCCATCCGTCTGGCAAATGAAAAGCATCACTTTGATCCCCCGATGACCATCTACGAGAAGGATCAGTGGGGAAAGATGGGCACGCGCGCCGATTCCATCTATCCTTATTTCAACGATGCCGAGTTCTATCGCACCCAGCCCGTCTATAAGGGGGCAAAGGAGTTTGTCCGCCGTCTTTCGCAGATGACCGAGGTGTATATTTCCACCGCGATCCCCCCGCAGTTCATGGGCATCCGCGCGCAGCGGATTCTTGAGGAATTCCCCGAGATCCCGCAGGACCACATCTACATGGGCGCGCGCAAGGATAAGATCCACACCGACATCCTTTTTGACGATGCTATGCATAATATTCTCAATTCGAGCGCCAAGTATCCCATTCTGATGCGCCGTCCCTGGAATCAGGAGGCAACGGGTATGCTGGCCGTCAACAACTATGATGAGTTCCTCAAGCTCGTGGAGGTGATCGCGGAAAGCTACTCGGTTCATTCGGACGTCGTGCTTCCCGGAAGGAGCGGGATCGTTGTGCTGGTTGGTCCCTCGGGAAGCGGAAAATCCAAGATCGCTACGCGCTTGCTCGGGCAGAGCGATGGATTCCGCAAGCTGATCAGTTACACAACGAAGGATCCCACCGCCGTGGAGGAAAATCAGTGGTACAACTACGTTTCTCTGGAGGAGTTTCGCGGTATGTGCGAGAGCGGAGAGATGTTCCAATCCACCATGTATGCCGGGCACGGATACGGCTCGCGCAAGGCGGATGTGGAAAAGATCCTGAAGGAAGGGAAGCGTGTGCTTGCCACCATGGATATCTGCGGTGCCATGTCCCTGAAAACGAATTTCCGAAACGTCACGACCATTTATATCAAGCGCGATAAGCGCGCCCTGATGGCGAATATCCTGCGCAAGAATTCCTCTGTTGAGGATAAGGTCAATCGTCTGACGGCGATCGAGTATGAGGAGAAGAACGCGGAGCTTTGCGATTACGTGGTCAACTTTGATTCCTCCTACGAGGATGCCTTTGATCAGCTTTGCAGAATTCTGCGCATTTGAACCCAAAAAGGACGCTCCGAAGTCATTCGGGCGTCCTTTTTTTGTTTATGCCTGCGGAGTTCTTCGCTCACGGTGCTTTTTGGCAATCGCGCAAGCGGCAAAATAGATCATATGCACGACAAAGCAGGTTCCAAACACGCAGAACACGACAACGGGAGGCATCACCTTATCGGGAAGAAAGGGGAAGATGCTGTATGCGATGAAGAACCAGTTTTGGTTGTTGGGATACACCGTGTTTCCGAGATAGGCCCAAGCGAGGATGATCAGCGTCAGCACCAGCTCCTTCCAGAGCTTTTTCAGGGAGAGGCGAACCTGCCCGAGCGAGAGGCTCAAAAAGCCCGAAAGGAAAAGGCTTCCGTGGAAGATGAAGGTTTGGAAGATGACGTAGCTGAAGGGTGGACGTCCGCCAAGGGCGCTGCCGGGATAACACATCCACATCAGAGAGGAGGCAACGGACATACAAACGATGACATCTCGAAAGCGGGAGAGCTTGGGGTTGAATTGCACAAAAGGCATCAGCACGCTCATTAAGGTGCAAACGTGGAAGGGGAGCTTGTCCTGGCTGATCTGATGTCCGTAGCTGTCCGACAGGGGCATGAGGAAGAAATCCGCAATGTAAAGAGCGACGGTCAGGATCGTGAAAATGTGAATTGCACGGAGCTTGGCCTCATCTGCTTTCTTTCGGAGCAGGAGGGTCAGAAGAAGCGCGGTTCCGAAGATGATAAAAAGGTATAGAAAGTGCCAGACGTCAAAAAGATCCATCGTGAGCGTGGAGGTGTTCTGGCTGAACAACCAAAAAACAAATTTTTGCATGAGAACCCTCGAAAAAGAAAGAATTTTGGCGAAAAATTGCCTTATTAAGCATAGTATAGCACGATTCTTTTCAAAAATCAAGATGTGACGAAAAAATGTTTTTAATGTGAAGGAAATTGTTCACAAAGCATCCTTCCCAAGGAGGGATTCCCGAAAGACCGGTGGTAGCGATTTGGCGGCAGACGGACAAGAAAAAAAGGGGTGGTTCTCCGGTGCGAAAGCACTTGGTAGAACCGCCCCTTTTTGGGCTTTCTCAGAGCCGCTTCTTCAGCGTTTCGTTGTAGCGCGCGAGCTTTTCCTTGGCGTTGTCTTCGTCGGCGGCCTGTAAGAGATAGTAGATCTTGACCTTTGGCTCTGTTCCCGAGGGGCGTGCCACGATGACGTCGCCGTTTTCCAGACGGTAATAGAGAACGTTGGAGGAGGGAAGCCCCGTGGGAGAGGTTTTGCCGTCCTCCAGGATCGACCCCAAGAGATAGTCGCGGATCTGACGGACTGCGATTCCGCCAAAGTCCTTCGGGGGATCGTTGCGGAGTGCCGACATCAGCGCCTTCATGCGTGCGGCTCCGTCCAGGCCCTCCAGGTAGATCTCGAGGTTGGATTCGTAGCAGAAGCCGTATTTTTTCCAAAGCGCCTCGCGTGCGTCGCACAGCGTCATGCCGCGCGCCTTGTAGAAGGCAGTCATTTCGCAGATGAGCATAGAGGCAACCACGGCATCCTTGTCGCGCGCATAGGTTCCCTTGAGGTAGCCGTAGCTCTCCTCAAAGCCGAAGAGGAAGGAGCCGTCCTTTGTCTTCTCGTAGTTCTTGATGACCTCTCCGATGAATTTGAAGCCGGTCAATACGTTGTGCATTTTTACGCCGTTGGCGGCGCAGATCCGCTCGGCCAGCTCGGAGGTAACAATGCTCTTCACCGCGTAAGGATTTTCCGGCATGGTATCGGTTTCGCGATAGGCGGTGATGATATAGTCCATCAGGAGCGCACCCATTTGATTTCCCGTGATGGTGGTAAAGGATCCGTCCGGCGTACGTGTCATAACGCCTACACGGTCGGCGTCGGGGTCGGTGGCCACGATCAGATCCGAGCCTACGCGGTTGGCCAAGGCGATGCCGAGGTCAAAGACGTCGGGATATTCGGGATTGGGCTTTTTCACCGTCGGGAAGTTCCCGTCGATCACCATTTGCTCATCCACCGTATAGAGGTGCTTGAGGCCGATGCGGTGCATGATTTCGGGAACGAGCTTGTGACCTGTTCCGTGCAGGGGGGAATAGACGATCTTGAGCGAATCCGCAACCGAACGGACAGCCGAGGGATTCACCGCCTGCTCCTGCACGGCAGCGAGGTATTTCTCATCCATTTCCGATCCGATCAAAACGATTCTTCCATCTGCAAGGGCCTCTTCAAAGGAAGCCTTCTTTACGTCGCGGAAGATATCCAGACGGCAGATCTCCGCGTAAACGGCATCTGCATGCTCCGGAGGGAGCTGCGCACCGTCCTCCCAGTAGGCCTTATACCCGTTGTATTCCTTGGGATTGTGCGAGGCGGTGATGTTGATTCCTGCTACGCATCCAAGCTCCCGCAGAGCGAAGGAAAGCTCCGGCGTGGGGCGGAGGTCGTCAAACAGATAGACGCGAATTCCGTTCCCCGCAAGAACGCAGGCGGCAGTTCTTGCAAACAGTGCGGACTGATTGCGGCTATCGTAGGCAATGGCAACGCCGTCTGCTTGCCGTCCCTCGGTAAGGATTAAGGAGGCGAGTCCTTGTGTTGCATGTGCAACGGTATGGCGGTTCATGGCGTTGCGCCCGGTCTTCATCACACCGCGCAAGCCTGCGGTGCCAAAGGAGAGGGCGGAGGCAAAGCGCAGCTCGATCTCCTCCGGGTTCTTCTCGATGGAGCGCAATTCTGCCTTTTCCTCCTCGGAGAGTGCGTCGGACAATAGCCAGTCATTGTAGTGCTTCAAGTATTCGTGCATGGAAAAATAGTCCTCCGTTGAAATGGTATGCGTGGACGGATTCCGTTGCGTTTGGGGGATCCGTCAGAAGCATGCTATGTTAATGTTTCTCTTTGTATTCGCGCAGAGCGGTTGCCAGCTGATCGGGGCAAGAGGTGCTTTTGAGTCCGCAGCGAATACCCGAGAGGCGGGAGATCGCCTCGTCCACGGACATTCCGCAGACCAGAGCGGATACGCCCTGCGTGTTTCCGGAGCAGCCTCCGTGATAGGTTGCCTTGACAATGATGCCGTCCTCGATCTCGATGTCGATGGAGCGGGAGCAAACACCGCGCGTGGTGTAGGTGAATGATTGCATAATGGTTCTCCTTCGTATTCTTTTGCTTGTTTGTTCTATCAATGTGAGATTGGTCTAACCACGGGGTTAAGGATTCAATCGGGAATAGATACCGATGGGACGGTAGTGCGGCGCGTCCATGGCAAGGTACAGAAGAAAGGCCGAAAGGCCTGCCTCCCCGACCGTGAAGGTGTAGCGCAGGGAGAGGGGATCCCCCATTTCGGTGGAAAGGACGGAATCCAGACCGCGCAGCTCCAGTCCGCAAAGGCGGGCAGCGAGCAGAAGATCGGCGGCATCCGGTTCACTTCCTTGCGGAAGAATGAGAGAGAGCTCCCGCTGTTCCCCCGCGCGGTGCGGTGCGGGGATCAGATCCCTTTGGAGCAGGGCGAAGCAGGTTCGCTTTGCGGGATCGGATTCCGTGACGGTGCAGGTGGCAAAGATCTTCAGATCATAGCGGTCGATCAGTCGGAAGAATCCGTTGAGCTGCCCTTCGGAGGCGCTTGCAATCGGGAGCATGCAGTACTCACTCAATCCGTTGTAGACCTCCTCGCAGGCCTGCGCAAAGCCGGATGCGTAGGAGGAATGCAGTCCCTCAAAATGCTCGGCAAAGCAGAGATAGGCATCGTCTGAAAAGGAGCTTTTTTGATAGCTTACACGACCAGCGGCCTCCGCGCGCAGCTCTGACGGCTCTCCGAAGAAAAAGGACGCGGTAAGCGGCGTGCGCTCGGAGAGCACCTGCTGCAGACGGATCGCGAGCAAAGCCTTTAAGCAAAGGCTGCGGAGCCTTTGCTCCTTCTCAGTGGTTTTGTTTGCCCCTTCCGAGAGGGGTTCGGAGAAGGAATCCGGAACGTGGTCCGGAAGGGATGCAAGAAAGGCTGCCCCCTCCTCGGCAGAGTCTGCGATTTCATGGGCGAGATCCTGCAGATGGGAGAGGTCCTGACGGCAGATCCCTTCAAAGCGCAAGGCCGATTCGCGGAGATTTCGGTTGATGACCTCCTCGGGGGAGTACAGAACGAATTCCTCCATAGGGGGATCAGAGCATTTCCAGAATGCCGTAGCTATCCGAGAGGAAGCGCTGCAGCTCCTCGGCGGTCAGCTTTCTTTGGGAGAGCAGTGCCAGTCGATAGAGGTAGGCAGCTGCCTTTTCCTGCTTCTCGCTTTCCATCGAGGAAAGACGTTGGATCAGAGGCGAGATGGTATTGACCGTCAGCGTTGCCTCGGTGGGATAATTCATACCGAGGTTCATCCCGCTCATGGCGTACATCCTCATCATTTCCTCCATGCGGCGGGAGTCCTCCGAGATGGTCAATAGGACGGGTACGGATGCATCCTTTAAGGCGGCGAAGGAAACGGTGAGCTTTTCATCTCCCGCGACCTTGCGGAAGAGATCTGCCAACGTCTTGTCCTCCGCGACCGCCTCATCGCTCTTGAGGGCATCGGCTACGTCCGCGTCGATACGAACGTATTTGACGTCGGTATTGTAGGTTTCCAGAATCGAGAGGAACTGTACGTCAAGCTGCTTGTCAAAGACGGCAACCTGCATTCCCTGTGCCTCAAACATTGAGATATATTGTGCCTGCGCAGCCTTATCGGAGGTATAATAGACGGTGTTTTCGTGCGTTCCCTTCGCGTTCTCCAAGTAGGTTGCAGCAGTGGTAAAGCTTCTGTCCGTCAGCTCCAGCAGCAGGGAATCCTTTACGCGATCGTAGAATTTGCGGTCACGCATGCAAGCGTATTCCACGAAGGTGCGGATGTCATTCCATACCTTCTCGTACTCCTCACGCGCGGTGTTGCAAAGGCTGTTGAGCTTGTCAGCGACCTTCTTGACGATGTGCGCGGAGACCTTGGAAACGTAGGTGTTGTTTTGCAGATAGCTTCTGGAAACGTTCAAGGGCAGCTCCGGACAATCCAAAACACCCTTGAGCATCAGCAGATACTCGGGAATGACCTCCTTGATATTATCCGCCACAAAGACCTGATTGTAATAGAGCTTGACCTGTCCCTCGATGGATTCATATTCGTTGGTCAGCTTGGGGAAATAGAGAATGCCGCGGAAATTCAGCGGATAGTCTGCGTTGACATGGATCCAGAAGAGCGGCTCGCGGAAGTCATGAAACACCTTGCGATAGAATTCCTTGTATTCCTCGGGCGTGCATTCGGAGGGATTCTTTTGCCAGAGAGGAGTGGTATCGTTGATAGGCTTCGGCTCCTCCGGATCCTTCTTTTCGGTGTCCTCTTCATCCGCAACGTGGAAGAAGATCTCCACGGGCATAAAGGCGCAGTATTTTTCCAAGACCTCCTCGATCTTGTATTTTTCCAGGTATGCAGCTTCCTCCTCAGAGATATGCATGATCACACTGGTACCATGCTCCTTACGCTCGGCGGGTGAGGTTTCGTAATTTCCGTCTGCACCGCAGACCCAGCGCACCGCGGGGGTGCCTGTGTAGGATTTCGTGATCAGCTCCACGGAGTCGCTGACCATGAAGGAGGAATAGAATCCGAGTCCAAAATGACCGATAATGCCGTTATTGGTGTTTTCTCCCTCATACTTTTCTACAAATTCGAGAGCACCTGAGAGAGCGATCTGGCAGATATAGCGATCCAGCTCCTCCTCCGTCATGCCAATTCCGTTATCCGAAACGGTCAGCGTTTTTGCTGTTTTGTCAAGGATGACGTCAATGCGATAGACCTCGTCACCGTTGTCGTACTGTCCAAGAGATGCCAGACGCCGAAGCTTGGTCACTGCATCCGAGGCGTTGGAAACGATCTCACGCAGGAAGATATCCTTTTCCGAATAAAGCCATTTTTTAATAACGGGGAAGATATGCTCGGTCTGTACCGAGATGCCTCCCTTTTTGATTTGTTGTTCCATAATGGGACCTCCTTTGGGTAATGTGCAGGATCAGCTCTGCGGGGTATGAGGGGACTCCTCTGTTGTCGAGGACACTGCTGCGGTATTGGTTGCCGCGGCAGAACGCGAAGCACGGTCTGCGGCAAAATGTGCCAGATTTTCTTCATTGTCCTCCAGAAAGATCCTGTGCCGCTTTGCGGAGGCATAGATCTCCAGAAGATTCTTTTCGGAGTCGGTCAGATCTCCGCGCCCGCCGTCCGCGGTATTGCTTCGGATGCGGCGCATTTTTTTGTAGAGCCTGGTCAAAGGCTTTTCGGCAGTAGATTCCTCCATAGGAAGGTCTTCCTCCGAATAGTATGCGGTTCCCGAGGGAAGGCCACGCTTCTCGAGTCGCTTGTCAAGATAGGAGCTGAACAGCTCACTGACCGTTGCAAAGAGCGGAACGCCGATCACCATTCCCGCCAGTCCCCAGATCGCGCCCATCACAGTGATGGCAATCATAACGCAAAGGGAACTGACACCCGTATTTTCTCCCAAGATCTTGGGCGCTATGATATTGCCGTCGATCTGTTGGATGATGAGAATGCAGATCAGGAAGGGGATCAGCTTGGTGGGCTCGGTAAGCAGAATGATCACGGCGGAGGGGAGGACACCGACGAAGGGACCGATGATGGGAACGATGTCCGTAATTCCGATGATCACGGCAATCAGGAGGGCATTCGGCACTTGCAAAAGGGATAGAGCGATATAGACGAGGAGCCCGACGATGGACGAGTCTGCGATCTTGCCCTTGATAAAGGAACCGAAGGAGCGATCTGCCGTGGTAAGGATGCGGGTCAGAGCGGTGTTGAAGCGCTCGGAAAACAATGCCCGGCGAAGCCGCATGATCTGCGCATAGAATTTTTCCTTCTGATGGAGCAGATAAACGGAGATGAAGATTCCGATGATCGTGTCGCCGAGCAGGCTGATGATTCCGCCGGCAATGGTTATAAAAGAGCCGATCATCTCGGGGGAGAAGTAGGATGCGATCTTGTCCATCGTCAGATCCAGGGAGGCGACGTAATTGTGGAGCGCCTCTATGATCTCGTCCAGCCGCAGATAGGGAATGTACCCCATACCGGTTGCATTTTCCGGCAGAGCGGTGTTGATTTGAAAGATCATGTTGTTGATGGCATCTACCGCCGTCTTCAGATACTCGTTGTAATCACGCACGAAGCCGCCGATGCTCTCAATCAGCTGCGGGAGAATCAGCATAACGAGGACAAAAAGGATTGCACAGATCACGATATAGGTCAGGAGCAAGGAGAAGAATCTGCGCAATGAGGCAGGCTTTACCTTTACAAAGGCCTTTCGCTCAAAGAAGCGGAAGATCGGATTGGCAAGGTAGGCAAGGATCAGACCGATCAAAACGGGGCGAAGAAGGGCGAACATGCTATCGAGCCAGGTGTTCAATGCCCGCTCGTTGAGAATGACGATCAGAAGGAGAAAAGCGACTGCCAAAAAGATGAGAAGGGGATACAGGAAGCGTTTTTTCTTTTGTTCCATACGATTCTCCTTTCCCAATCAAGCGTTCGTACTGCCGGAGGCATTCTCGGCGGTATCGGTGCAGTCGGTTTTGTGCAGATCGCGGTAGTCTGCGTTAGATTGTTTTGCGGCCTCGGCGGCAATCTCCTCCGCTACAAACTGTACGTAGGCTTCGGGGGATTCGGGCAGCTTTAAGCCGACCTTGTTCAGAATGCGGTGCACTCTTTGCAAAGAGCGTTCTTTGCGTGTCAGGTTCTCCTCACCCTCCAGACGGATCTTCTTCCGTAAGCGGATCATTCGCTTTTCATAGGCGCGCATCAGACGGGTGGAGCTGTTGTATACCTGCTGGGCGGGAGCCATCATAGAGTCTGGGGCATAGTAGTTTCCAAGCCGTGAGGGGAGTCCCCTTGCCTGCAACCGCTCCATTACGGCCTGCTCAGTGAATTCCAGAATCGCGGCAAAGATCGGAACGCCGAGGATCATTCCCGTCAGTCCCCAAAGAGAGCCCATAATGGAGATGGCAATCATCACGCAAAGGGGACTGATCCCCAGATTGGTGCCCAGGATCTTCGGGCTGAGGATGTTCATATCCAACTGCTGCAGGATCAGAGTCAGGAGCAGGAAAGGGATCACCTTGCTGGGAGATGCCAGCAGCATGATGAAAGCCGAAAGAAGGAACCCGATGATCGGACCGAACAGGGGAATCATATTCATAACGGACATGATCGTTGCGATCAGAATCGCATAGGGGGCCTTGAGAACGGAAAGGATTATGTAATAGAGAATCCCGAGAAGGACGGAAGCCAGTGCTTTTCCACGAAGGTATTTTCCGAGGGAATCGTTTGTGATGCTTACGAAGCGCAGCAGATAGGCATTGAACTTCTCGCCGAGGAGTGCATGCCGGAATTTGCGGAGCTGCGCGGAACGCTTTTCCTTGGAGCTGAGCAGGTAGATCGATACGAAAATTCCGAAGATAAAATCGGTGATGATTGCGAAAAAGTCGCTGACCTTTGTGACGATACCG
This sequence comes from Clostridia bacterium, assembly GCA_017386965.1. GTDB lineage: Bacteria > Bacillota > Clostridia > Oscillospirales > CAG-272 > UMGS1865. The sequence goes on along the minus strand of JAFOGE010000216.1, from coordinate 2,427 downwards.
TCAAAATCGATATTTTGAATGATGTAATCCATCACAGTGTCTGCGTCCTCACCGAGGAAGGCGGAAACCGTATCGCGCAGGCTACTCTCATCGAAAAGACCAAAGAAGCTCGCTTTTCCTGTGATTCTCTCGACCAGACCGTTTAGATGCGTAATTTGGATATTCGCCTCTTCTATTGCGATGCTGGCATAGGAGTTGAAATTGTTTGCAAGGTCCGAAAAGCTGCTGATCAGCTGCGGGAGCAGCAACAGGAGAAATAGCGCGATGAGGGCCGCCATGGTCAAAAAAGCGAGCAGAAGGGAAAGAATGCGGCGGATCTTAATGGAATGCAAAAAGGCGAAAACGCAACGCTCAAAAAAGCGGAAGATCGGATTGCACAGGTAGGCAATGATCAGACCGTTGATCACCGGGCGGAAGATCTTAAGAACACTCAAGAGCCAGCCGTTGATTGCTTCTGTATTTGCGGCAAAGAGCAGGGCAAGGATCAGCGCAATATATACGAGGATCGCCACACCGTATTTTTTTTCAAGGGTTCGTTTCTCTTCCATGGGTTGTTCCTTTCCGTTGCGAGGGGAGATGATGCCAAATAAAGCATAATTATTTATTATATTCTAAACTATTTTTAGGATTTCGTCAAGAGGCTTTGCAAGAATTTTGCTTTCTTTACGAAGAATTCTTGCATTTTTTTGAAAAATGTGTTACAATGGAAAAAAGAACCGAGAATGAGGAGAATGCTCTATGAGAACCGAACGCGCCAATGCGAAGATCAATCTTTATCTGGATGTTGTTTCCAAAAGGGAAAACGGATATCACAATATTCAAAGCCTGATGCAAACGGTTTCGCTTTGTGACCTTGTAACGTTGGAATACCGTCCCTCTATTCACACCTCCATTCAGATGCGTGCCTCCGGGAATGATGCTATGCCGACCGATTGCCGCAACCTTGCCTGGCGTGCCGCCGAGAAGCTCTTGGCGCGTGCTGAGCGAAGCGGCGAGGTCTTGATCATCCTGGAAAAGCATATTCCCATGGCCGCCGGGCTTGCGGGAGGCAGTGCGGACGCCGCGGCGGTTCTGCGCGGGTTGAACGTGTTGCTCGGATCTCCGCTTTCTCTTGAGGAGCTGTGTGCTCTTGGAGCAGAGTTGGGCGCGGATATTCCGTTCTGTATCTTAGGCGGATGTGCCCGCGTCAGTGGGATCGGCGAGGCGCTTGAGCCGCTTCCCTCTATGGGGGACTGCCCTATGGTGGTTGCCTGCATGGGGGAGGGTGTTTCCACTCCCTGGGCGTACGGAAGGCTGGATGAGATGAACGCTGATTTTTCCGTTCAAAAGGAAGAGGATCCTCGGCTGACGCAGCTCGTTACGGATCTGAAAAACAGCGTAACGCCCCCCGATCTCAATGCGTTTTACAACATTTTCGAGGAGGTCGTTCCGGCCGAAAAGCCTGCGGTGACGGCTTTGAAGGAATCCATGCTTGCCAACGGAGCGCTCCGCGCGATGATGAGCGGAAGCGGTCCCTCCGTATTCGGCATTTTTGCAAGTGTGCAGGAGGCGGAGCAGGCCTGCTCCGCGGCACGGGAGCTGGGGGCGGATGCCTTCGTTTGCTATCCTCGGCCGGCCTACCGTTGAATTTTTGCCAATGTTCATACGCGGTTCATATATGAGTGATACAATACCCATTTGAGTGTGGCGTGGACCGTTGAAGCGCGCTGTCGGGAAAGGAAGGATTCTGATTTGAAGCAAGAACAGAGAAACGAGTGTGCCATCAAGACCTCCATCGGGGGTCAGGCCCTGATGGAGGGCATTATGATGCGTGGACCGAAAAGTGCTGCCATGGCAGTGCGGAATACGAAGGGTGAGATCGTGATTGAGGATGTCCCGATCAAGACCTCCAAGCGACCGGCAATCTGCCGCTGGCCGATCATTCGAGGCGTGTTTGGGTTTATTGACTCCATGACGCTTGGATATAAATGCCTGATGCGCTCGGCGGAGCTTTCCGGATTGGAGGATCTGGTCGAGGAAAGTCCAAAGAAAAAGAAGAAGTGTGAGGCAGAGGCCCCCGCAAAGCAAGCGGAGGAGAAGGAAAGTCAGGAGGAAAAGCTCCCCGCATGGACGATGACGGTCATGATGGTCGTTGCGGTGGTTCTTGCCGTCGCATTGGCTGTTCTTCTGTTTTTCATGGCACCGACCGCGCTTTACTCATGGATCTCCTCCTTTGGAATCCTGAAAACCGATAACGCGGCGCTCAATTCGCTGATCAAGTCAGTCTTTGAGGGGCTTTTCAAGATCATCATTCTGGTGTCCTATATGGCCCTGATCTCCTTGATGAAGGACATCCGCCGCACCTTTATGTATCACGGTGCGGAGCATAAGACCATCTTTTGCTACGAGGCAGGACTTGCGCTTACTGTGGAGAATGTTCGCAAGCAG
>JAFOGE010000215.1 GCA_017386965.1 Clostridia bacterium | reverse complement strand
CGGCAGATGGGATACCGACGCGTGCTTTGTGCCTATCAGCCGCACACGTACAGCCGAACGGCAGGACTGCTTCGTGAATTTGCCGAGGCCTTGGATGAGGCCGATCGCGTCTTTATGGTGGACATCTATGCGGCGCGGGAGCAGAACGTCTATGGCGTTTCCTCGGAGCAGGTGGCGGATATGATCGGCGAGAAGGCGCGCTATTGCGGCGGATTTGCCGAAACGGCGGCGGCTATCCGCGAGGAGGCACGCGAGGGGGACCTCGTGATCGTCATGGGCGCGGGCGACGTTTTTCAGGTCTTTGACCTGCTTTGGGAGGAATGACATAAAAAGACCTGCGCGTCTTCGGACGCGCAGGCCTTTTTTGCACACGGGGCACGTTTTTTTGATTCCGGATCACATCGCGGCGTACAGCTGATACAGCTCCTTGTAAATGCCGCCCTTTTCGATCAGCTCGGCGTGCGTGCCGGATTCCTCGATGCCGCGCTCGGTCAGAACCAGGATGCGGTCGGCATTGCGAATGGTGGTCAGACGGTGCGCGATGGTAAAGGTTGTGCGCCCCTTGGCCAGCTTTTCAAGAGATTCCTGCACCAGACGCTCGCTCTCGTTGTCCAAGGCACTCGTCGCCTCGTCCAGAATGAGAATGGGCGGATTTTTCAGGAATACACGCGCGATGGAAATGCGCTGCTTCTGTCCGCCCGAGAGCTTGACACCGCGCTCACCCACGTAGGTATCATATCCTTCGGGGAGGGAAAAGATAAATTCGTGTGCGCCTGCAAGCTTGGCAGCCGCGATGATCTCCTCGTCGGTGGCGTCCGACTTGCCGTAGGCAATGTTTTCGCGCACGCTTCCGGAGAAGAGATAGACGTCCTGTGCCACAACACCGATGTGGCTGCGCAGGGATTGCATTGTGACGTCACGGATGTCCGTGCCGTCGATACGGATCGCGCCCTCCGTTACCTCATAAAAGCGCGGGATCAGCGAGCAGAGTGTGGTTTTTCCTCCGCCTGAGGGGCCGACCAGGGCAATGCTCTCGCCGGCTTGCACCTTAAGATTCAGCTTGGTCAAGACATTGGCATGCTCGGTTTCATAGCGGAAGGTAACGTCTGCAAACTCCACCTCTCCGCGGATGCCTTGCAGTGCTTTTGCATTCTTGCGGTCGCGGATCTCGGGCTCGGTATCCATGATCTCGGCGAAGCGTTCGATGCCGCTGAGCCCTTGCTGGAACTGCTCCGAGAATTCCACGATGCGTCGGATCGAGGTGAGGAGAGTGGAAACGAACATCAGGTAGGCCACGTAATCGGCGGCAGAGATCTGTCCGTCAAGCAGGAACAGTCCGCCTGCGACCACGACGAGGATATACATAATACCGTCAAAGAGGCGCGTTGCGGAATGGAACTGTGCCATGATGCGGTAGCGTTGCGTTTTGAGCATGAGAAAATCGCGGTTTCCGCGGTCAAATTTCGCTTGCTCCACGTCCTCCTTGGCGTAGGATTTGACCACGCGGATGCCAAGCAGGCTATCCTCAATCTGGGAGTTGAGCTCTCCGATCTGCTTGCGCGAGGCGGCAAAGTTATCGCGCATACGCGCACGAAAGTACATCAGTGCGAGGATCATAACGGGAATGAGAGAGAAGATGATCAGTGTGAGAAGCGGACTCATGGTGCAAAGAATGATAAAGGCACACACAATTTTAACACCTGCAATGAAGAACTCCTCGGGACAGTGATGTGCAAACTCGGTCACGTCAAACAGGTCGTTGGTAATGCGGGACATCAGCGTGCCGACCTTGGTGTTATCGTAATAGGAGAAGGAGAGCTTTTGCAGATGCGCAAAGAGATCGTGGCGCATATCGTTCTCGATCTTCGTTCCCATGATATGGCCAACCGAGGTCATGTAGTAGTTGGCGGCGGTGTCGATGATGCGAAGCACCACGTAAAAGAGGCCGCACCGCAGGATCAGCTCTACGGTCAGGGCGGCGATGTTTTCGGTGGCCGCCTCGGTGATGGTGCGGACGATCATGGGAAGGACCAGCTCACAGATCGTCGTCAGTCCTGCGCAAAGGAGATCGGCCAGCATGATCCATTTGTATTTTTTGTAGTAGGGCAAAAACCGTTTGATCAGCCCAAGGTTGTTTTTCTTCTTCATAGGAGCATCCTTTCTGCACTCATCCTTTAGGATGCTCCTATTTTACCATATTTTGCAGATTTCGTCAAGGGAAGTCCGTACTTTTTTAGGGAATGGAATTGACAAAAAAGGGGTGATTGTGTATAATAATGTTAATGCAATTTGTATTGTACGAAAGGATGTATTTACCATGAAAAAGAGCGTATTAAGACAATATGCCCGTCTGATCGCACAGAAGGGCGGAAACGTACAGAAGGGACAGGACGTTATCATTACCGCGAGCCTGGACCAGCCCGAATTCGTGACCATGGTGGCCGAGGAGTGCTACCGCTGCGGCGCACGCAAGGTGACGGTGGATTGGACGCACCAGCCCCTGACCAAGCTCAACTATCAAAAGCGCAGCGTCAAGACGCTTTCCAAGATGGAGGACTGGGAGATCGAGAAGCTGAAGCATCATGTGGAAACGCTCCCCGTTCATATTTATCTGGAGTCGGACGATCCCGATGGCCTTCGCGGAATCAACCAGGAAAAGGTTTCCAAGGCTTCCCAGGCGAGATACAAGATCGTCAAGCCCTTCCGCGAGGCGATGGACAACAAGTACCAGTGGTGCATCGCAGCCGTTCCCGGCGCTGCCTGGGCCAAGAAGGTGTTTCCCGGAGTAAACAAGTTCAAGGCGATGGAGATGCTTTGGGAGGCGATCCTTTACACCTCTCGCGTGGATGGCAATCCGGTTGCCGCATGGGAAGCGCATAACAAGGATCTTGCCGACCGCTGTGCCTATCTGAACAGCCTTTGCATTGAAACCTTGGAGTATCATTCTGCAAACGGTACCGACCTCAAGGTCGGCATGATCGAGGATGCGCTCTTTATGGGAGGCTCCGAGCTGGCGCAGGGAAGCGGAATTGAATTCAATCCCAACATTCCCTCCGAGGAGGCCTTCATTTCTCCCAAGAAGGGAGTGGCAGAGGGAATCGTGTATTCCTCCAAGCCCCTTTCCTACCGCGGTGAGTTGATCGAGAATTTCTCGGTTCGCTTCGAGGGAGGACGCGCGGTTGAGGTGCATGCCGAGCGGAATGAGGATCTGCTTCGCAAGATGATCTCGATGGACGAGGGCGCCGCCTATCTTGGCGAGTGCGCACTGGTCCCCTACGACAGCCCCATTCGCAATTCGGGCATCCTTTTCTATAACACCCTCTTTGATGAGAATGCGGCGTGCCATCTGGCACTGGGCCGCGGATTTACCAACGTGATCAAGGATTACGACAAATACACGCTGGAGGAATGCTACGAAAAAGGCATTAACCAGTCCATGATCCACGTGGATTTCATGATCGGTACGGAGGATCTCTCCATCACCGCCATCACGCGCGACGGACGCCGCGTTCCGATCTTTGAAAACGGCAACTGGGCGTTTTAAGAGGTGACGTATGGACGTTATTGAGCGTTTTTTGCATTACGTCAGCTTTGATACGCAGTCGGACGAGGCCTCCGAAACCGTTCCGAGCAGTGCGAAGCAGCGCGTGCTTGGACAGGCACTGGCCGAGGAGCTGGCCAAGATCGGCCTTTCGGACGCCGTCTTGGACGAATGTGGCTACGTGTACGCGTTTTTGCCCGCCACAAAGGGCTGTGAATCCATTCCTACGCTCGGTCTGATCGCGCATATGGATACTTCTCCCGACGTCAGCGGCGCGAACGTGCGCCCGCGCATCGTTCGCTACGAGGGAGGCGACCTGCCTCTTGAGAGCGGTGCAGTTCTGGAGCTTTCCAATTTTCCCTTCCTGGAGCGCTATCGCGGACAGGAGCTGATCGTCACCGACGGAAGGACACTTCTGGGCGCGGATGACAAGGCGGGTGTTGCCGAGATCCTCTCGGCCTGCGAGTATTTGGTGCAGCATCCCGAGATCCCGCACGGACGCATTGCCGTTGGCATCACGCCCGACGAGGAGATTGGACGCGGTGCGGATCATTTTGACCTTGCGCGCTTTGGTGCATCCGCCGCCTATACGGTGGACGGAGGCGAGCTTGGCGAGATCGAATATGAGAATTTCAACGCGGCGTCGGCACGCGTTACGATTTGGGGTGTTAACATCCATCCCGGATCGGCAAAGGACCGCATGAAGAATGCCATCTTGATGGCAAACGAATATCTCTCCATGCTTCCTCCGTCGGAAACGCCTGCACATACGGAGGGCTATGAGGGCTTTTATCATGTGCATACCTTTACGGGGTGCGAGAGCGAGGCGGAGATCGGTATGATCGTCCGCGATCACGATCGTGCAAAATTTGAAGCACGCAAGCAGTTCCTGACCAATCTGACCGCATACCTCAATGGAGTTTATGGCGAAGGAACCTTTTCCTTAGAGCTGCGCGACAGCTACTATAACATGAAGGAGAAGATCCTGGATCACATGGAGCTGATCGAGAATGCCGAGCGCGCGATGCGTGCCGTCGGTGTTGAGCCCAGGATCATTCCCATCCGCGGAGGAACCGACGGTGCGCGCCTTTCCTACGAGGGCTTGCCCTGTCCCAACCTTTCCACGGGCGGTGCAAATTTCCACGGCGTGCATGAGTTCATTCCTGTGGAATCCATGCGTGCCATGGTGCGCGTACTGGTCGAGCTTATTCGCGCGTGAGCGTATGTTTCAAATAGCAAATCGAAAAGGGGCTGCCTCAAGCGGAAAACGCTTGAGGCAGCCCCCTTGCGCGTAAAAGACGGCGGCGGGCTTTCTGAGGCAGGGGCTTTTTCCATTGACCGCCGCTCTTATTCCACCGGGAAGCGATCAAAGAGCAGATTGTGTGCGTCGGCCAGAAGATTCCAGGTCAGGCGGTCTACCGTTCCGGTGATCGGTAGGGCGTTGCGCTCCTGGAATGTGCGGACCCCCTCCTCGGTGATCGGGTCGTAGATCCCGTTTACCTCTATTTTGGAAAGTGCGGGATAGAATCGCTCCAGCTCGCGCAGAATGAATTGGACGGCGGAAACGGCAAAGCCTTGGTCACCCGAACGGAGTGTGTTGCTTTTTGGCGTTCGAGGGAAAATGGATATGCGCTCGGGCGGTTCGTTTTCGGCAACCGAGGCGCGCCAGCTGCGATAGAGCTCCTCCCAGGTTTTCAGATCGGCCGTTCCCGTTTCGGGGAGCCCTCGGCTTTTTTGAAAGGCGAGGAGAGCGTCCCGCGTGGCGCTTTCAAAGACGCCGTCGATGGGAGGATAGGGAATTGCCTCCTCGGCAAAGGAAAGCTGGCGGAGATAACGCTGCAGATTGCGTGTGGCCTCTGCGTGATTTTGGGGTTGCGGCATGGCGTTCTCCTTTCCTTCAGGCACCCACGTCAAAGCCGGGGTGCTGGCCCTCCCGTAGAAGGGCTCCTTGATAGATGGCGTTGTAAAGCTCGATGATCGCATTCCATGTGACCGAGGCCACCACGCCGCTTGGGGACAGACCGAATTGGTTTTGGAAGGCCAGCACCGCCTCCTGTGTGCGAGGACCGAAATATCCTGTTACCGAGGTTTGAGGGATCTCCGGATAGGTCAATCCGATATAGTTGAGGTACTCCTGCAGGAGTGTCACCGCATCGGATTCCGAGCCGATGCGCAAGGGGACACCCCCGTAGGGAACGGTATAACCCTCGGTGTATTCCGTGGGAATGGTACGAACGATGCCGACGTAGGCGCGGTAGATGCGATTCCAGGTCTGCTCCCCCACGACGCCGTCCGGGGGCAGTCCAAAGGTCCTTTGTGCGGCCTCTACCGACTGACGGGTGGAATCTCCGAAGATGCCGTCTATGGGGGTAGGCGGGATCGTTTCATAAAACTGCGAGAGGTAGCTGAGAAAATATTGCAGATTTCGCACACCGTCCCCCGCACTTCCCACCTGCAACACTCCCGGGTACTGGCGTGTGACCTCCTCTCTCGTAATTCCCTCGGAGGAAAGATCGGTCAAGCGTTTGACACCAATATAAATGTTTTGGATGGTGTACCAGGTAGTTCTCCCCACGATCCCATCCGGGGTGAGGTTGAAGATCTCCTGAAAACGCCGCACGGCCGCATCCGTGTCGTTGGCAAAGATTCCGTCGGCGGCGATGATCTTTGGGATGGATGGATAGTTTGCCGAGATGCGGTTGAGGCGGATCTGCAGGGTGCGCACGGCATCTCCGGTAGAGCCGAGCTGCAACGGAATGGAGGGAGCGCTTTCCGTTTGGTTTTCGATTGGCGCATCCCGAACCAGCTCGATGTTGTCGCCGTAGTAGTAGGTGAGAATGTCGAAGGGGGTAAGTCCCTCCTCTGCGAGCGACACAGAGCCCCATTGCGAAAGACCGTTACAGGTGGTCGTGGTTCCGTTGCAATACTGTGCAAAGAGAGGCTCGACGTTTCCGATGCGGCGGATGTAATTGTTGAAAAGCTCTCCGGAAAGATCGCGAATATTCTCAAAGATATCTCTCCCGGGAACGAAAAATTGATCGTTGGCGGTGGTGGAGGTGATGTCAAAATCATAGCCTCGCGTGCGATAATACTCGGTATAGAGGCGGTTGAGGGCAAAGGAGATCTGCGCGTACATATTGGCACGGATGGCACTTTCGGGCCAGGTGGGATAGATTTCACTGGAAGCTACGTTCGCGACGTAATCCAGAAAGGGCAGCGTCACGTTTTCCGCTTCACTGTCGGGAGGCCCGAGATGCACGGTGATGCGCTCGGGAACGGTTGGAAGATCCGGCATAGTGTGTTCCTTCCTTTCGTATTCAGAGGTTGTTTGCGCCGGGCGCTTCGACGATGCGTTCTCCATCCGGAGAAAAGCCGTCCGGAGCTTCGTTTTCAGACAGAGGGATCAGATCCACCGTCTGCACCGCGATCACGCCGTCAAAGATCGGGACGCCGTTATAGGTCTGCGCATGATATCCCTCCAGCCGCACCTCCAATAAATAGAGGGCATAGGGCCTTTTTCCACCGTTGGAGGGGCTTAGGGATTCCTCCTTTGGAGGAGCTGGGAGGGGAACGAGGGGGATCTTCCCATCCCGTTCCGTAACGGCGGAGAGGATCAGATCCTCCGTAGCATCGGCAGGGGATTCGGGGAGCCGGCGTATCTGCACGCGCGCTCCCTCCAGGGGGATCGCACCGCGCGCTGTGGTCACGCGGACCGCAAGATAGCCTGTTCCTTGGTTGCTTTCGGAATTCATAAGGCGCCTCCTTCTCGGTCAAAGCTTTTTACCATCCTATGCGGAGCAGAGAGCATAGGGTTCCTGTATTTTTGGAAAGGGCGGATCGTTCACAGAAAGTTAACACATAAATCCGCAAGAGTCCTTGCAATTCGACGCAAAAGAAGATAAAATATATAGGAGAAAAAGAAAAAGAAAAAAAGGAATGGGAAAAAGTAAAACCATGTTAGAATTTCAGAATGTATCCTATTCAACCGAGGAAGGACATGAGATCCTGCATAACATCAGTGTGCAGATCAACGACCGATTCGTGGCAGTGACCGGTCCGAACGGAAGCGGAATGTCCCGGGGGTTATACCTGCCCCTTCCAGTTTTTGTACCGGAAGTTCTCGGGGGTGGGGGCGATGTAGCCGGGGAGCGGGACGGCCACCATCTCGCGGGCCACGGTGCCGTAGTGGGCACGGAAGTGGATGGCGGATT
>JAFOGE010000214.1 GCA_017386965.1 Clostridia bacterium | reverse complement strand
GGCGTCCAGAAGCTCTACGGCCTCTTCAAGCCTTGCCTTGGGAACGAACACGTCGGTGCCCACCGTCGAATATCCTGCGATCACCTTGACCGTGCTTCCGCTTCCGCGCTCGCGGAAGGCGCAGGGGATCCCCTCCCCCTCCAGAATGCTCTGCACAAGCCCCAGCTCCACGGGATCGTGCACCGTGGTCAGAAGAGCGGCGTTCTCATCGTGCGCCGTGACCTTATCCAATCCAAAAAAGCGATCCATAGGGTCTACCTCTCAATCCTCGTAGTAATTGGGGAAAAGCTTTTCCCAGACCTTTGCGCAGCCGATGGTATCGGCGATCGAGGTATGCGCAACACCGTCCCAGGCGATCTCCAGACGCTCCATAGCGTCGCTGAGCGAGGCGTGGACCAGATCCGGATAATGCTCGGACTGGAAGCGGACGAACTCATTTGCTGCGCAGCGCGCCTTTTTGTGGAGCGCCTCACGCTCCTCCTCGGTATCGTAGATCTCCTTGATGTGGCTGTAATCGGTAGAAATTCCATAGGCGATCAGAATATCCGCGTTTTCAAAGATCTCCTTGATGCGAGGAACCAGATCGCTCAGATGCGGAGCATCCTCCACCATCTCGGGCGTAATGCCGTGGATCTTCTCAGTGCGCTTCCACTTCTTCTTGTGGACAGGCTTGACGAGCGTATCCATAATGATGCGCCCCGTGCCGTCCACGATGGAAACCGAGAGGATCTCGTCGTGATGATAAACGCCCGTCAGCTCCAGGTCAAAGAAGAGGACTCTCTCCCTCTTCATGTGATAATGCTCGCTGCGGTGCGCGTCGCCTTCCGCACGGCGGATGGCCAGATCCGCCTCAAAGCAGGCTCGGCAGAGCTTGCGGCGATAACGGACATCCTTGCCGCATTCCACGCACATCAAGGGGCGGCGGACAGCGGTTTTCTTATCGTAGAAATAGATCGCGCTCTTGTCGTTGCGAATGGTGTATGCCACCGGCTCCTCGATCACGTCATAGTGCATCTGAGAAAGGCGTTCCTTGGTGTAATACCCACAGGCAGCGGCACGCTTGGTGCTCATACGGACGATCTGACGTCCGTTCTCCAGTGTCATGCTCTCTCCTGTCTGCACGGGTGCATACCAAAGCTCGGGCGGTGCCTCCACAACGCGGCCGGGATCAAAGAAGTATGTAATGCTTCCGTCGGCATTCTCGTCGTAGGCGATGGGATCCCCCGCAGGCATCAGATGCATCCGGTTGAGGATGCTTCGCGTCAGATAGTTTCTGCGGTCTGCCTCTGCGGGGGTCATTTGCGGGATGGTTGCGCCCGAACGCAATTTCATGGTGTTCTTCAAAAAATCCTCCTTACCGCACGGAGTCTGCCGCGTAGCACGCCTGCGAAGCCGCAAAAGTCCCGCACGATCCCTTCCAGAGATCCATTGCAGGTCCCGGCCGGCAGCGGACGCCGACTTCCGAAACGGTTTGCTTTTCCCATTGGTATTGAGTGCTTTCATGAGCCTCGGAAAAGCATACGGGAATATTATAACATAGTCTTATATAATATTCAATACCCTTTTTCATCTTTTTCGATCAAATAAGGCCCTAAAATTCTCATCTTTTTGAATAAGCATCATCATCACCATCTTTTCCGCT
>JAFOGE010000213.1 GCA_017386965.1 Clostridia bacterium | reverse complement strand
GGAAGGATACCGCCGTCATGCCCATGCCAAACCAGGAGGAGATGCTAAGAGGGGTCTGGGAGAAATTGACGATGCCGTCGAGGGCGTACTTGAAGAGCTTCCAGAAGCTCCATTTGGTTTCGCCTGCCACGCGCTCCACGTTCTCGTAGGGAAGCCAGTAGGTGCGGAAGCCCACCCACCCAAAGATGCCCTTGGAGAAGCGATTGCTCTCGTTCATGGCCAGAATGGCGTCCACCATCTCGCGCTTCATCATGCGAAAGTCGCGCGCACCGTCCACCACGTCGGCATCCGAGATTCGGTTGATCAGCTTGTAGAAGCGGCGCGCAAACCAGCTTCGGATCGGCGGCTCTCCCGCGCGGCTGACGCGACGCGTGGCCACGCTGTCGTATTCGCCGCTCTCAAGCAGCGCCAGCATTTCGGGAAGCAGAGAGGGAGGATCCTGCAGGTCGGCGTCCATTACGGTCACCACCTCGCCGTGCGCGTTGCAAAAGCCCGCGAACATGGCGGCTTCCTTGCCAAAATTGCGCGAGAAGGAAAGATAGCGCACGCGCTCGTCGCGTGCAGCCAGTGCCTTGATGACGCCGAGGGTCCCGTCACGCGAGCCGTCATTCACAAAGAGTATCTCACAGTCGCAGTCCATCTCGGAAAGCACGCGGGAGGTTTCCTCGTAAAAGAGGGGAAGCGCCTGCTCCTCGTTGTAGCAGGGCACGATCAAAGAAAGCAGCATGGTCCGATCTCCTTTTTCAGTCGTTGAAGGATAGGGATGGGTTATACCGAAGGGGTGTCGTTGCTTTGCGGGTCTGCCTTGTTCAGAGTGGTCTTCCTTTTCGGTCTGCGGCGGCGACGGCGTTTGCCGCTTTCCGCCTTCTCGGGCGCTTTTTTTGCGCGTGTGTCGTTGCTTTTGCCGCAAGCCTCGGGATAGGCCTCTCGCATCATGTCGGCGCTGACGTGATGGCGGAGGCAGATCGCACGGAGAAGCTCCATGGTCATTACGGCGTCGCCGTCACTCCGATGCGCGTTTTCGGGGGCTCTTTGGCACCACGCGGTGTAATATCCGCCAAGGCCATGCGCCTCCTTATGCTCCTCCTGCAATCGGCAGAGCCGCTCGGTGTCAAAGAAGGAGTAGAGGATCGGGTCAAGCCCGTAGCGTGCGCAATCCTTGGAGAGTGCGCGGTTATCGTTGGCGATCGAAAAGCCAACGGCGACGTCGGCCTCGTCAAAGAGTGCCTTGATGCGCTCGTAAACGGCGGGGAAGGCAGGGGCGGCCTCGACCTCCTCTATGGGATAGGCAAGAATGTTCTTTTGCACGTAGTCGTTCCAAGCGCACTCGGGGTTGATCAGGATATCCTCCGGAGGAAGCAGGAGCGAGAAATCCTCGTTTGTCATCAGGTAACCGAAGGAATAGATGGAGCCGGGAACCTTTCCGTTGGCAAACTCCATGTCAAAAAACAAAAGCTTCATGGGTTGGGGCAGATCCTTTCCGTGCGCGCAGAGGGAGAAGGGGGATGTCGAAAGGCACCCCTCTGTATTTCCGTATCCGGCAAAGGTCCTTTGCGCGCGTGTTGTAAAATAGCATCCTTTATTATAGCAAAATCCGAGGGGAAAAGCAAGAGCTTTTC
>JAFOGE010000212.1 GCA_017386965.1 Clostridia bacterium | reverse complement strand
TTCCTTGAAAATTGTCGGGCAGTCGGATTCTGAACCTAAATTTGCCCCGGTGGGGCAAATTGCGAATTTGCTTGACGGCGGAACGCCGTCATTTCGCAAGCGAAAGCGCAAAGTTCGCCGCGGGCGCGCCCTGCGCGCACACGAGTTCTTATAGCTCCAACCCATACGAAACAAAAGAAGCCCAACGCCTTGTGGCGTTGGGCTGCTGTTGTTTGGCGGGGGCAGGAGGATTCGAACCCGCGACCCACGGTTTTGGAGACCGGTACTCTACCAGCTGAGCTATACCCCTGTGCGCGGCTCTCTCGCCGCGTCCTGCTTATTATATCACATTCTTTTTCGGATTGCAATACCTTTTTTGAAAAATCCTTATTTTTGTTTCGGATTTTCCTTCCTCTTATCCAATCGGTTTTTCTGTGTCGGTCTGCACGTTCCCGTCTTCCGACAACGCCTCCCTCTCCCACTTGACGGTGAGGGTGAGTATGCGTTGCTCTCTTGGGGCGGCATTCTGCAACAGCGGCACGCGCCGTCCTGCCCGTCGGTTCGCCAGCGGGATCTCGATGCAAAAGCCTTCCGCGGTGCGGCTTACGTGGTATTTCGCAAAGCAGGGAAGCAGGATGGTTCTCGGAAGTGCGGATGCTTCATCCGTCCTCTCCGGTGTGTCCGATCGAATGGCCGACCTCCACGTGATGCAATAGGCCTCCTCGCTCTCCTTTTCTGCCCGAAGGGCGCCGTCCCTTTGCCGCATCTCCAGGGGCAGGCAAAGCAGAAGCAGCCCGATCTGCTGCATTTCCCGACCGCTCAGATCCTCCGGAAGATCCGGGAGCGTAACCGAAGTGATCCGGTATCCCGCAAGCGCGGCCAAAAGCAACGCACGGGTGCGCATTCCCACGCCCCGTCCTGTGCTGAACGCCCGATCCGTGCAGGAAAGCAGCTCGCAAAGGAGATCCGCGATCTCCTCATCCTGCTTTGCATTGGGTCTTGCGATGCAAATTTCCTCAGGGAGAAGAAAATCCTCTCGTCCCATCTGCAAAAGCACGCGCGCGACGCGCTCTGCCGACTCCCGCAGGAAGATCGCAAAGAGGGCTCCCGTTGCGCCGAAGGTGTCCCCAAACAAAAGCGCGCAGCGATTCCCTCCGCTTAGCAGCGCGCGGGGTGCTTTGGGCATGGCTTTGGGAAGGGAGGCCCACGCCTCCTGCGGAAACGCGGAGATCCACGTTCCGATCTCCTCTGCGGAGCGATACGCCACGATCTGCGGCGGATTTCCCGGAAGCAGAACGGCGCAATCCTCGCGGCAGGGACGCGCGGGCGGCAGATCCTTCCCACGAAGGGCGTCCTGCTCGGGGACGTAGCTTTTTATTCTCTTTGCCTTGGTTGTCATATTCCGGTGTTTTCCTTTCCTGGGGAAGGGAGTTAAAATACGATGTGTTGAATGCGGTTGAGGGCGATCTTGCGGTAGCTTCCGTCCAGGACCGCAACGGTCAGTACAGTGTCGCGGTTGTAGAAGACGCCGCTGGAGCCGTTGGAGAAGGTCACGTAGAGCTTATCCCGCAGGCGCAAGGGCTGCGGCTCGACCGAGAGAAAGCGGAGCTGAAGCGTATCCAGACGCGCGGCGGAGCCATCCTCGGTGAAGCATTCGATGTAGTTGGTTGCCAGGATCCCCTTGCAGAATTCCCGCTCGCGGCTGTAAAAGCGTGTGCATCGCAGGATGTCTTCGGGGGAAAATTCCGCGCCCTCGCCCTTGTGCGCCTTGGCATAGCTGCGGATGAAGGACACGGCCTCCTCAAGCGGAAGCATGGCGATGCCGTCGATCTCGCGCGGAAGAGCGAGCTTGCAGCTTGGCTCGGAGAAGACGACCATGCCGCAGATCTCGCCCTTCAGATGATAGTAGGACCGCATCTGACGGAGAAACTGCGCGGTCGTTCCCGCGGGGCTCTTGATGGTCTTTCGGATGCCGTTTTCCTTTTGCTGATAGAACTTGTCGCCGTACTGTCCGACCTCGCCCTTCCAGTGCTTGACCTCCAAAAGGAAGGGAAAGCCTTGGTGAATGACGAGAAAGTCCTTCTCGAGGAACAGCTCCTTATGAGGAACGGCGGGACTTCGGATCACGGTGTCAAAGGCTTTTGCGAGAATGCCGTACACCAGCTCCTCACCGTCCGCGCCGAAGCGCTCGATCTCGGGCTCCTCGGGAATCTCCTCGGCGGACGCGCGGTTGCGCCATCTTTGAAAGAGATTGCTCACAGTCCGCTCTCCAAAAAGCGCTTGACGGAAGCGATCTGTGCGGCGACCGAATCCGGTCCCGTGCCTCCTGCGGAGATGCGCTTGGCCACGCAGGTTTCCAGGGAGATCTCGTCATAGAGGTCTGCTTCAAAGAGGGGGGATACCTCGCGGTATTCGTCCAGCGTCAGCGTTTCGAGCGTCTTGCCCTCGGCGATGCAGCGGGCGACCAGAGAGCCGACCATCTTGTAGGCCGAGCGGAAGGGAAGCCCTTGGCGGACGAGGTAGTCGGCAAGGTCGGTCGCGTTCAGGAAGCCCTTTTGCGCGGCGGCATACATCACGTCCTTGCGGAATTTGGCCGTTTCCATCATGGGGATGAAGACGCGCAGACATTTTTTGAGGGTATCGACGGCGTCAAAGACGGCCTCCTTGTCCTCCTGCATGTCCTTGTTATAGGCGAGCGGAAGCCCCTTGAGGACGGTGAGCATGGCGACGAGATCGCCAAAGACGCGGCCGGTCTTTCCGCGTACCAGCTCGGCCATATCCGAGTTCTTTTTTTGTGGCATGATCGAGGAGCCCGTGGTATAGGCGTCGTCAAGCTCAAGGAAGCGGAATTCCCAGCTTGACCAGAGGATGATCTCCTCGGAGAAGCGGGAGAGGTGCGTCATGCAGAGCGAGATCGCGGAGAGAAGCTCCACGCAAAAATCACGGTCGGAAACGCTGTCCAGGCTGTTCTCGGTGGGGGCATCAAAGCCAAGGGCGCGCGCGGTCATGGAGCGGTCGATGGGGTAGGTGGTTCCCGCAAGCGCGCAGGCCCCAAGAGGGGAGCGATTCATGCGCTTTGCAGTGTCCGCAAGTCGCTCGTCGTCGCGCTCGAGCATCATGGCGTAGGCCAGAAGATGGTGGGCGAGCGTGATGGGCTGGGCGCGTTGCAGATGCGTATATCCCGGCATGATGGCGTTGGCGTTCTTCTCGGCCTGCTCGCAAAGGACGCGGATCAGGTCACGGACGAGGGAACGAAGCTCGGCGATCTCGTCGCGCAGATAGAGGCGGATGTCGAGCGCGACCTGGTCGTTGCGGCTGCGCGCGGTGTGAAGCTTCTTGCCAATGTCACCGATGCGCGCGGTCAGCTCTGCCTCCACGAACATATGGATGTCCTCGGCCGCAGGATCGATCGGGAGCTTGCCCGATTCGAGGTCGGAGAGGATGTCGGAAAGCCCGTCCAGGATCGTGTCACGCTCGGCATCGGTCAGGATGCCGCAGGCGGCGAGCATGGTCGCGTGCGCCATAGAGCCGCGGATGTCCTGGCGGAACATACGGGAATCGAAGTGGATAGAGGAATTAAAATCGTCGGCTTCCTTGGAAACGGCACCGTCGGTGCGTCCTGCCCACATTTTAGCCATAAGAGAGAGTTCCTTTCGGTTGAAGTGAATGCGTTCCCGCAGAGCGTGCCGCTCTGCGCTTTTCCGCTATGATTTGCGAGAGGCGAGGCCAAAGATGGCCCCGCCGTGTTTTTTTGTCTTATTTCTTCTTGTTCTTTGCGGCAACCTGCGCCTGCACCGAGATGGGAAGCCCCCAGAGGTTGATGAATCCTGCGCTGTCTGCCTGATTGTAGACGTGGTCCTCGCCAAAGGTAGCGATCTCCTCGGAGTAAAGCGACCAGTCGCTCCATGCGCCGGCCTTGATCATGTTGCCCTTGTAGAGCTTGATCTTAACCTTACCGGTAACGTTCTCCTGGGTCTTGTCAACGAATGCGGAGAGAGCCTCACGAAGG
>JAFOGE010000211.1 GCA_017386965.1 Clostridia bacterium | reverse complement strand
CTGCAAGGACCTCTCTCTGCGCTTTTCATGGGTGCCTTGCTCGCGCTGTTTCCGAGCTTGTTGCCATAAAAGAGGCTCAAAAAGCAGAAAAACAGGGCAATCGCATGCAGTAGCTGCATGGTAATTGACCCTGTTCTTTTTTTATTTTTTTTCGAAGAGCGCAAAGGCGCGCTTGATCTCCTGTAAGGTATATCCGTAACGGCAAAGTGCCGCGATCATCTTCTTCTGCTCCTCCGGCGTTTCCGGAAGGCCTCCGTAATGCTTGCGGATATAGGCTGCGCAGTTGGCAGGAAAATCGACCTCCTCCAGGATTTCGGGAAGCTCCCGAATCACATCCTGATCAAAGCCGCGACTCCAAAGATGCGCCGAGATCCGCTTGGCTCCCCAAAGCTTGCGCAGACCCTTTTCCACCTCTCTCCGCAGATCGGCACGCTCGTTGATCAAGCCCGACAGGCAAAGCTTTTCCGCCGCCGCAGAGGCGACCTCCTTGGAAAAGCCGCGTTGCATGAGCTTGCGTGTCAGCATCTTGACCGAATTGGGGCCGAAGGAGAGCAAGCTTTCTCCGCCTCGCAAGGCCGCGCACAGAAGCGCCGCCGATTCCAATCGCTCGTAGGTTTCCTCATCCAGAGGCCCTACGGTCGGCTTCAGCTCACAGTACTGCTCGGTGGTGATCACGAGCGATTTTTGCTCCCGATGCTCGCCACAGGCAATCACGATCCCCAAAAGGACCTCCGCTCCGTCATGCTGGACGCGCAGATTGCGGATGGAAATGCTCAACCGGCTTCCCCGATAGGATTCATGCAGAATCTCATTCGTCACCGTCGCCACCGAGCGAGGAAAGATTCAGATCAAAATCCTCGTCCTCATCATCCACTTCAAATTCCTGATCCATATTCAGCTTTGCCTGCTCGCTCATAGCGCGCACCTTCTCCTCGATCTCCTGCATCAAGGCAGGATTGGATTCCAGAAGGCGGCGTACGTTGTCCTTGCCCTGCCCGATCCTCTCGCCGTTATAGGAGAACCAGGAACCGCTCTTTTTGATGATGTCCAGGGAGATCGCAAAATCCAGGATCTCACCCGAGGCAGAAATTCCTTTTCCGTAAAGGATGTCGAACTCCGCGACCTTGAAGGGGGGGGCTACCTTGTTCTTAACGATCTTACACTTGACATGGTTTCCATAGACGTCATTGCCGTCCTTGAGCTGCTCGGTCTTGCGCACGTCAATGCGGACCGAAGCAAAGAACTTCAGCGCGCGGCCGCCCGGGGTGGTTTCGGGATTGCCATAGATCACGCCGACCTTTTCGCGAATCTGGTTGATGAAGATCACCACGCAGTTGCTCTTGGAAATCACGCCCGAAAGCTTGCGCATCGCCTGGGACATCATGCGCGCCTGGACACCGACCATTGACTGTCCCATATCTCCCTCAATCTCCTGACGGGGAACGAGCGCGGCTACCGAGTCAATGACGATGGCATCCACAGCACCGGAGCGCGCCAGTGCCTCGCAGATCTCCAGTGCATCCTCACCGCAATCGGGTTGGGAAACGAGCAGATCGTTGATATTGACACCGAGGGCCTTTGCATAAACGGGATCCAGCGCATGCTCGGCGTCAATAAACGCAGCCGTTCCGTTCGCCTTCTGCACCTCTGCCAGAATATGCAGTGCAACCGTGGTCTTACCGGAGGATTCCGGCCCAAAGATCTCCACAATGCGTCCGCGCGGAACACCGCCGATGCCGAGTGCAAAATCCAGAGAGAGCGATCCCGTGTGTACCGCCTGCACCTCCATTTGCCGATTCTCGCCAAGCTTCATAATGGAGCCCACTCCAAAATCCCGCTCGATCTGCGACATCGCCGTGGCAAGCGCCTGCTTCTTTCCGGCGTCATCCAAATTCATCGGTACACCCGATTTGATCTTCTTCGTTGCTGCCATAATTCTCAGTTTCCCCTTTTTTGCAAAGTCTTTGGACGCCTTGCGCGTCGAACTGCCTATATTATACCGCTCTTTTCCTGCTTTGTCAAGAGGTTTTTGGAATATATTTTTCCGATTTTGGAATTTTATTTTTGAGTTTTCAAATTTGAATCCGTCTTATTTTCCAAATGTAGAAAACAATTCGATCCGTTTTTGGAAGAGAAAAGCAGGATAAGAGGGCGCTTTTTTTGCAAAAAAGAGCGGCAAAAAGCAAAAAACTTCCTATT
>JAFOGE010000210.1 GCA_017386965.1 Clostridia bacterium | reverse complement strand
GAGCTGCTCCAACGTGCTTCGGATCGCATCAAAGTCAAAATCTCCTTGGGCGGTAAGATCGGTCTGGGCATAGTCCACGCCAAAATCACGCAGAGAGCCGTCACCCGGATTGCCGGAAATGCCAATGACCTCCTCAAGCGTATCGTAGGGCTTTCCTGCGATGGAGTACATCACGTCACCCGGGCGGAGGATCCCGAAAAGTCCAATGGAGAGTGCGTGCGTTCCGCTGACGATGTTGTGACGGACGAGCGCAGCCTCTGCCCCCATCACCTCTGCCCAAATGGCATCCAGAGTATCTCTTCCGCGGTCGTCGTAGCCGTAGCCCGAGGAGGCTTGAAACATTCCCTCCGCGACGCGGTGATTGCGGAAGGCCTCCATGACGCGGGCCGTATTCTCATATGCAATGCGATCAATGCGCGCAAAGTGCGGAGCAAGAGCCTTCTCGGCCTCCTCTGCCAGCGCGATGATGCGTTCGGAAAATAGCATAGCTGTATAAACCTTTCTTTTTTTGTTCCGTTCTGTTTCAGGCCCTCAATCAGAAGCCCGTAGGCCACTCGGTAGGACCGTAAAGCGAAGGGCAAGCATCGGCCGTTCCCTCATCTTCTCCGCGTCCGCGGCCACCGCAGGCATCCTCATAAAAGACTGCACTCGCCGTCGTCATATAGGCAACAAGAGGATACGGTAGGATCATCGATCCGATCCCGCAGGTGATCATGGATGCGGGGATCATCAAAAGATACCATCCGATAAAGCTCATCTGCAGGCAGAAGAAGCTCCATTTTCTTCCCTTCATCATTTCCGCAGAAGCGCGCATAGCCTCCTTGGCGGAAAGCTCCGGACGGTCGGCGAAAAGGAAGAAGACCATGGCATAGCGCAAAGCATATGCCATTACGGCAAGGATCAGAGCAATATAGAAAAGGATCGTGAGGAAGATCATAATGAGAGGCGCGACCTTGGGTGCCACAAGCACAAGAAGCATCGTGACGCCCGCAATGCCGATCATCATGGCGGCCACGCCGAGCAGAGCGATCCCGACCAGGACCAGCGTGTATCGCACGTAGAGGCGCACCGAGCGTCCGAAGCACTCCTTGAAGGGGCGAAAGATCACGCCGAGGGAGAACTCCTTTCGATCCAGAAGCGCCAGGTGCATTTTTGCCGTACCCACAGTCAGAGGCCCTCCTACGAGGAAGGCGGCGACAAACATCAAAATATAGATCAGTGCAAAGCCAAAAATGGCCAGAACCATCGGCCCCTTATATTCTCCCTCGGCAAAGAGCATACCGAAGACAAGCATTACAAATCCGGGGATCATCGCAAGCAGCATTGCGCCTTCCTGAATCGCCATACAAAGGAAATTCCCAAGCGAGGCATTCACCCAGCTTCCGCTCAGAACCGTTCTGGCACAGGCGCGGTAATAGGAAGCGTTCTTTTTGGGCGGTGGAGGTGCGTAGAAATTCGTTTCGGGGGTGTATGAAGAATTCATAGGATTCCTTTCTGTTCGTTTCGGTTTCCCGCCGCTTATTCAACCGAATAGTCGTCCGGGTCAAGGCTCGGGAAGACGGCCTCCTTGGCGGCTTGGCGGTTGGTAATCCCATCGTAAAACGCTGTCGTGGCAATCTCCGTATAAGGAGTCAGGAAGACCACGCCAATGCCGCAGGTGAGGATGGAGAGAAGAATCCAACCGAGAAAGCTGAAATCAAGGCAGAACAGCTTCCACTTATTCCCCTTCATCAGCTGTGCAGAGTTGCGCAGAGCATCGATCACACCGATCTCGGGATACTCTGCCATGATGGTAAAGCAAAAACGATAGCGGTAATTGAGCCAGATCTGCAGGATCGACGTTGCCAAGGCCACTACGGCAACCAGCAAAGAGGACAAAACCAGACCGTCAAGAGTATTGGTTCTTACGGCATTGAGCCAGGTGGACCAAAAGATGCAGATCACAACCGCCAGAGGAACGGATGCTCCAAAGAGGATCAATCCGTGCAAGAAACGCAAAGCAACGGACTTCTTGTATCCCTGCTTGAAATAGCGGAACAGAACCTTCACCTCTCGTCCTGCGCCGTCGATCACATCCAGCTTGTAGCGCTCATAGCCGAGCTTAACGGGAGAGCCTACCAAAAGGCAAAACAGAGTGCTGGTGACGGCTCCCATCACTGCGCCAACGAGAATCACCCATACCCACGGGTAGGACTGAAGCACGGCAGACAGACCGCCCTGGATCAAGGTATCCAAGAAATTAGCAACGTCCTGTCCAAAGCCGCCCTCCTGCAGGGTTGTGAGGGTGTCCGTATCAAAGCGGATCGAAAAATCCTCTGATCCCGCGCCCAAAAAGCCCGCCAGCATGGCGGCCAAAAATGCGTACCAGTAGCAATTCTTCAAGGCCTCGCGTGCCCGTTGGCGGTAATATGCCGCGTTTTTGATCCGGGCGGGCCGTTGCAGCATGTCATTCGATTGATCATTCTGATTCATATGTAGATCTCCTTTTCTGTTTCTTGATTGTCATTTGTTTTGATCTTCAAAGTTCTGTACGGTACGGCGGAACAGATCTCCCCGTTCCTCAAAATTCCGAAAGGCGTCGAAGCTGGCGCAGGCCGGAGAAAGCAGGACCGTGTCCCCTCTTTCGGCGCAATCTCTTGCAAGAAGAACTGCACCCACAAAATCCGGATTCTCCAGAACGGGGACCGT
>JAFOGE010000209.1 GCA_017386965.1 Clostridia bacterium | reverse complement strand
GATATAATATAATAAGCTATCGAGATTTTCCGACACCGCTGCGTGCAATCCGGTTATTTTGGAGGAAGAGCTATGGATGTTTTGAAGATGGTCCTGGACCATATTTCCGCATTTGCTATGAAATATATTGTTGCGCCTGTTCGCTCAATGGGATGGGTAGATGTCTTGGACATTCTTTTGTTGGCCTTCGTTCTGTATCAGCTCTATCGGTTTTGCAAGAACAGACGTGAGGGAAGAGTCCTTCTGGGACTGGCGGCGGTCGTTTTCTTTGGCGCGATTGCGTTTCTGGCCAAGCTTCCTGCACTTTCCTACATCGCAGAGATCTTTGCGGCGGCAGCCTTCTTCTGCATCGTTGTTCTTTTCCAGCCGGAGCTGCGTGATGCACTGGAGCATTTGGGAAATCATACGCTGATCAATCCGGGGAGCAATACCATTTCCAAGAAGAAGATTCATCAGGCCGAGGCTTTAACGCAGGCGACCGTCGATGCGGTTTTCACAATGTCCGATCACCGCACGGGCGCGCTGATCGTCTTTGAGGGATTGACAAAGCTTGGAGATTACACAGAGGGGGCAACCGTTTTGAATGCAGAGGTTTCCTCAAAGCTTTTACAGAATCTTTTCTATGACAAATCGCCGCTGCACGACGGCGCCGTGATCATTCGTGATATGCGCATTTACGCCGCAAGCTGCGTTTTGCCCTCCAATCGTGGAAAAACCAATTTTGGAACCATGGGAACCCGTCACCGCGCCGCGGTTGGCGTTACTGAGGTCAGCGACGCACTTGTTGTGGTGGTTTCGGAGCAGACCGGAATCGTTTCGGTTGCTCAAAACGGAAAGCTTTTGCGGCAGCTCGACGAGGACACCCTGAAGGATATTTTGATGACTTATATTGCGGGCAAGGCTTACTTGCGGAAGAAGCGTGCGAATATGCGTCAGGAATACCTGAAGATGCTGGATAGCATCGCTGAGGTCAAGCCTCCTCGCGAGGAAGCAAGACAGTTGGCCGAGGATTTTGAGGAGCAGATCAAGGAGTTTATCGCAGAAGATCCGGATCAGCTTTCGGTTGAGGATTCTGCTTTTACGCAAACCAACCGATCCCAAACGATCCAAGAGGACAAAAAATAAGCAAACGGAGAAGGGAAAATTGCGTTTATGAAGAAAAATGTCGTTGGCCATATGATGGCCCCCAAGGAAACCGCAAGAAACAGATTTCGCCGTTGGGGTGTTTTGCCGCGCTTGTTTTGCCTGCTCCTGGCGATGGTGCTTTGGTTCTTGATCTTCAATGCCAAGGAATCGCATAAGGAGCTTCCGCCCGAGGATGCTACGGCGACTGCGGGAGCGCTTGTATGAGCGATAAAAGAACGCGCTTACAGCTTCTCATCAGCGGAATTCGCGTTTCGGTGGATTCCGCTGAGGAGGAGATTCTAAAAAAGGCCGAAACCAAAATGAAGCGGGCGGGTATTCCAACCTCCACGCTTCATTTTCGGCTTTATAAAAAGTCTGTTGATGCAAGACGGCGGGAGGATATTCGCTTCGTTTGTACCGTCTTGGCAGAAGGGGAATGCAAGACCCCTCCATCTGCCTCGGCTCTTGCAAAGGCAGATGCCCGCATTTTGGAGGAGGAGTCCCTGCTTCCCGTTTACGGAACCAAGACCTCTCCCTATCCGCCGCTCGTGGTCGGTATGGGGCCGGCAGGCCTTTTTGCAGCCTTGCTCCTGGCACAGAACGGATACCGACCGATCCTGATCGATCGCGGCCCTTCCGTGGAGGAGCGTGTGCGCGACGTTGCGCGTTTTCGACAAAACGGTGTTTTAGACACGGAGTCCAATATTCAATTTGGCGCAGGAGGGGCAGGAACCTTCTCCGATGGAAAGCTGATCACGCGCATTCAGGATCCGTACTGCACGTTGGTGCTTCGGACCCTGGTTCAATTCGGTGCTCCGGAGGATATTTTGGTCAAGGCAAAGCCACACGTGGGGACGGACCGTCTTCGAACTGTGGTTTCCTCCATTCTTACGGAGATTCAGCGCCTGGGCGGGGAGGTTCGGTACCGTTGCAGAATGGACGATATTGAGGAGCTTCCGGATGGCCTTCGCGTTTTGACCTCTCACGGAGAAATTCCGTGCAGTGCGGTGATTCTGGCACCCGGACACAGCGCCAGAGATACCTACCAAAGGCTTTTGCAAAAAAATTATGCCATCGAACCCAAGCCCTTTTCCGTTGGCGTTCGTGTTGAGCATCTGCAAAAGAATATCGATGCTGCGCTCTATGGATCTCTCGCAGGGCATCCCAATCTCGGCCCCGCTGAATATGCCTTGTCGGATACCACCGGAGAGAGAGGCGTTTATACCTTCTGCATGTGTCCGGGTGGAGAGGTGGTAGCGGCTGCCTCCGAGGAAGGAGGCCTTGTGGTCAACGGAATGAGCTATCATGCCAGGGACGGAAAGAATGCGAATTCCGCGGTTGCAGTGTCCATTCGTTGTGAGGATGTGGAACCGATCGACGGAAGCGTTGCCCTTGGTGCGATCGCATTTCAAAGACGACTGGAGAGAGCCGCCTTTTTCGCCGGAGGCGGAGGCTATTTTGCTCCTGTTATGACGATGGGGGACTTTTTGGAAGGAAAGCGCGGAACGGCTCCCTCCAAAATTTTGCCCTCCTATCGCGATGGCATGGTGACCTGCGCAGATTTTTCGGAGATCTTTCCGGAGTACGTTCTTTCTTCCTTGCGGAACGGATTTCGCTCCTTTGGCAGAAAGCTATCCGGCTTTGACTGTGTGGATGCGGTCCTGACGGCACCGGAAACCAGGACGTCTGCGCCCTTGCGCATCTTACGAAATCCTGTGACACGGGCAGGGATCGGACACGAGAGAATCTATCCTTGCGGAGAAGGAGCTGGATATGCCGGCGGCATTACCAGTGCGGCGGTGGACGGTCTTCGATCAGCTCTCGCTCTGATGGCGGTCTTTGCACCGGAAAAGCAGTTTTGAATCTCTTTTGAAAAAATTTGGTTGCGTTAGAATTGCATACGGATTATGAATGAAAGTGAGAAATGAGGGTTCAGATGCCGTTGGATCTGAATTCCCCGAGGTGTAAACATGAGTGAACAAAAACGAAAGCAGAAGATGTGGTCGCTGCGCTATCCGGCAAGAGATGCGGAAGCAGATGCGTCCGTCCGTCGCCTTGCAGAGGAAACGGGATTTTCTGAGGTGATGGCACGCCTGCTCTATACGAGAGGCTACAAAAGTGCCGAAGAGGTCCGCGTATTTCTGCAGCAAGAGGAAACCCAGCTTCACGATCCCTACGGGATGCAGGATATGGAGCTTGCAGTCAAGCGAATCCGCTCTGCACTTGAAAAGGGCGAAAAAATCGCCATATACGGAGATTATGACGTTGACGGAGTAACCTCTGTCAGTTTGCTATACTTGTACCTGACCTCCAAGGGAGGGGACGTCGGCTATTACATACCCAGTCGCATACGGGAGGGCTACGGTCTTTCCGAGCCTTCCATCGATCGCCTCGCAGAGCGCGGCGTGAATCTGATGATCACGGTGGATACCGGAATTACTGCGAATGCAGAGATCGAGTATGCAAAGAGCCTTGGCATCGACACGGTGGTGACCGACCATCACGAATGCCGTGCAGATCTGCCGAATGCTTGTGCGGTGGTCAATCCGCACCGTTCGGATGATACCTACCCCTTTCCCGAGCTTGCCGGTGTCGGCGTGATCTTTAAGGTGATCTGTGCCATCGAAATAGCGGAATGTCGTGATCAAGGACGCTCTGAGCTGGACGGCGTTCGACAGGTCTGCAAGGATTATGCAGATCTTGTTGCGATCGGAACGATCGCCGACGTTATGCCGATCGTGGATGAAAATCGCTTGATCGTTAAGCTTGGATTGCAGCTTCTGGAGAATACGAAGCGTCCCGGATTGCGTGCGCTCTTTGATGCCGTTTCGGATCAAAGCGCTTCTTCAAGGGGCGGAAAAAAGAGAAAAATCAACTCCGGATTCATCGGTTACGTGATTGCGCCGCGCATCAATGCGGCAGGGCGTGTCAGCAATGCCTCGATCGCCGTAGAGCTTTTGCTCGCAGAAGACCCGGAAACCGCTCGCACCTATGCGGAGCAGCTTTGCGAGTTGAATCTCGCAAGGCAGGTCGAGGAAAACCGCATCGCAGAGCAGGCATACAAAAAGATCGAAAAGGAGATTGACCTGAATCGGGATCGCGTCATTGTGATCGACGATGATACGTGGCAGCAGGGAATTATCGGAATCGTGTCCTCGCGCATTACCGAGCGCTATGGCTTGCCCTCCATTCTGATCTCCTTTGACGGCGCTACGCGCGGTTATCCTGCGCAGGACGACATCGGCAAGGGCTCCGGCCGCAGCATTAAGGGGATGAATCTGGTAGAGGCATTGACCGCTTGTGAGGATTCGTTGGTTCGCTTTGGCGGACACGAATTGGCTGCCGGTTTGACCGTGCGCAGATGCATGATCGAGGAATTCCGAGCAAGGATCAACCAATATGCCATCGAGCATTTGGGAGAGGATTCCTTCTGTGCTTGCCTGGACGCCGATTGTGAGGTGGAGGCACATGATCTTCACATGAATCTCGCTACCGAGATTTCTCGCATGGAGCCTTTCGGCGTTTCCAACCCGGTTCCTACCTTTGTCTTACGGGAAGCTACCGTTTTGCGCGTGCTTCCAATGGGCGGCGGGAAGCATACAAAGCTTACGGTCCAAAAGAACGGGATTGAGATGAGTGCGGTTTGGTTTAATGTCAACGCCGCAAAGCTGGAGATCGAGCTGATGGATAAGGTGGATCTTCTGTTCCAACTCAACGTCAACGAGTTCCGTGGAATTACCTCTTTGCAGCTTTTGATACAGGACCTTCATCCCTCACAGGCTTATGAGGCAGAGTATCAGTTGGAGAAGGAACGATACGAGCAGATCCGTCAGGGAGGAGAGCTGACCTCGGAGGAGGATCTGATTCCAACGCGGGAGGATATGGCGCAGGTCTATACGCTTTTGCGCAGAGAGTTTCGCAGCGGAAAAACAGTATTCCCGATCCGACGTATTCTGATGCTTCTCCGCGCTCACGGCGTCTAAGGGATCGGATACGTAAAGCTGAAATTTATCATCCGCATCATGCAAGAGCTGCAGATTTGCGGTGTCACCGAGCCTGCGGAGGATCGGTACGTCTTTGAATTCTATTTCCACACCTCAAAAACCAATCTGGAAAAATCGTCGATTCTGCATCGGCTGAAATCCCAGATGCGCAAGAGCAGTCCCCGTAATTGACGGGGCGTTACCCCTTCCAAAGAAAGGATCCCATTATGAGCGATCAAAAATCCGTTACTC
>JAFOGE010000208.1 GCA_017386965.1 Clostridia bacterium | reverse complement strand
GAAGCCCCATCTCGATTGAGATGGGGCTTCTGGAGCTGGTAATCAGAGTCGAACTGATGACCTCGTCATTACCAATGACGTGCTCTACCAACTGAGCCATACCAGCATGTCCGTTCGACCTGATTATTATATCAAACTTTGGATGCTTTGTCAATAGGTTTTTGAAAATATTTTTATAATTTTGTCCGATGCGGCGGTGTTGCCTTCCCATCTGTTCTGCAAGCATCTGCTTTTTTGCTCATAAAACGGCGCGATGGGGGAAGAATAGAAAGGACGGATGCGCATTTTTTCTGCATACGTACTTGATCGTTTAGGAGGATAGCGATGGCATCTTCATGGATTCCGCTCTGCGCCGAGATCCGAGCTTCGGCGAGCGCGGTTGGAAAAAAAGAAATGGAGGGACCCTTGGGCGATCGTTTCGATCTTTGCGATCCCGACGGACGCTTTGGGGCGGCAACCTGGGAGCAGGCCGAGAGCGAAATGCAGCGTATGGTCTTTCAGACGGCGCTTGCAAAGGGAGAGATCAAGGAGGAGGACGTCGGCGCGCTCTTTGCAGGGGACCTGCTCAATCAATGCGTAGGCTCTGCCTACGGACTTTTGGACTTTGACATCCCTTATTTTGGACTCTACGGTGCCTGCTCCACCTGCGCGGAGGGACTTCTGCTTGCCTCCTGTATGGTGTCATACGGCGTCTTTGACCTGTGCGGTGCGGTGACCTCCTCGCACTATTGCTCGGCCGAACGCCAATACCGCACGCCCTTGGAGTACGGCTCGCAGCGTCCGCCGACGGCACAATGGACGGTAACGGGTGCGGGTGCGTTCCTGGTCGGCCGCGCGACCGAAGGGGCAAAACGTCCTGCCGCCGTGATTCGGCGAGGAATGCCGGGACGTGTGATCGAAAAGGGAATCTCGGACGTTGGAAACATGGGAGCTGCGATGGCGCCTGCCGCCGCAGATACGCTGCTTCGCTTCTTCAAGGCAACGGGCGAGCGTCCCGAGAACTACGATCGCATCGTTACAGGGGACCTCGGGTACGAGGGCGGAACGCTTCTTTGCGATCTGATGCGCGCGCAGGGGTATCCCATGGGCGATCGCTATGCCGATTGCGGAGGGATGATCTACCATCGGAAGAAGCAGGACGTCCACGGCGGAGGCTCGGGCTGCGGTTGCTCGGCGGTTGTGCTTTCCGCCTATCTTTTGCCTGCGCTTCTCTCGGGAGAGCTTTCCCGGATTCTCTTTCTTTCCACGGGCGCGATGATGAGCCCCGACAGCATCAAGCAGGGCGAGAGCATCCCTGCGGTGGCGCATCTCTTGCAGATCGAGCATGCACCCGCTCAGCAGAACGGAGAGGGGGCGCGCGTATGATGCAGGACGTATGGAGATATCTTCTGGCCTTTGCGATCGGGGGAGGGCTTTGCATCCCCGCGCAGATCCTCATTGATCGAACCAAGCTCACGCCTGCACGGATCCTGGTGATCTACGTGGTCGCGGGTGTGGTGCTTGGCGGTGTGGGACTCTATCAGCCGGTCGTCGATGCGGCAGGCGCGGGAGGTACGACACCGCTGCTCGGCTTCGGCTTCCTGATTGCCGAGGGCGTGCGCGAGGCGGTGGGGAGGCAGGGGCTGCTCGGTGCGCTGACGGGCGGTCTTTCCGCAACGGCGGGAGGGATCGCGGCGGCCCTTGTGTTCGGGTATCTTGCCTGCCTGCTTTTTCGAGGAAAGCCCAAGACCTGATTCTCTGTTACCGTCGATTCTTGCAAAAAAATCGCGGGAAGCAATTTGACAAAAGCCCCCTTTTGTGTTACAATAGAGAAAACAGAGAAGGGAAAGGGGGAGTGCCGCATGGAAAAGCCGATTCTGTCTGCCGAGGCAGTCGAGGCTCTGTTGACGTGGTATGCGCAAAGCAAACGGGATCTTCCGTGGCGGCATACGCGCGATCCCTATTGCATCTGGATCTCGGAGATCATGCTTCAGCAGACGCGCGTGGAGGCGGTCAAGCCCTACTACGCACGGTTCTTGGCGGCATGTCCGAACGTTCGGGCGCTGGCCGAGCTTCCCGAGGAGCAGCTCCTCAAGCTTTGGGAGGGACTTGGCTATTATAGCCGCGCGCGGAATCTGCAAAGGGCGGCGAGTGTCGTCCTTGCGGAGCATAACGGAAGCATGCCGGCCGATTACAACGCATTGTTAAAGCTGCCCGGAATCGGGGAATACACGGCGGGGGCAATCGCGTCCATCGCCTTCGGGATTCCCGTCCCTGCCATTGACGGGAACGTTTTGCGTGTGCTTTCCCGCGTGCAGGCCTCCTATGAGGACGTGATGCGCGCGGACGTCAAGGCAAAATGGAGGGAGGCACTTTTACAGGTCATTCCGCAGGATGCAGGCAGCTTTACGCAGTCCCTCATTGAGCTTGGCGCAACGGTTTGCGTGCCAAACGGTGAGCCGAAATGCCATGCGTGTCCTCTTTTTGCGGAGTGCGAGGCCGCAAAGCTGGAGATTGCCGATGCGCTTCCCGTCCGAGGCTCGAAAAAGCCCAGACGGATCGAGGAGCGGACGGTTCTGCTCATCCGCGACGGCGACCGTACCGTCCTGCGCAAGCGTCCGCCGAAGGGTCTTCTGGCGGGACTGTTTGAGCTTCCCCACGTAGAGGGACATCTTGCAAAGGAGGCGATCCCCTCGCTCGTGCGCGGCCTTGGCTTTGAACCGTTGCGCGTGGAGCGCTTGGAGGATTCCAAGCATATCTTCTCCCATATCGAGTGGCACATGATCGCCTATTCCGTGCGCATTGCCCCCGAGTTTGACGGATGGCACAAGGAATCGGGAATGCTGCTCGTTCCAAACGGCGAGCTGCACGCCTCCTATGCCATTCCCTCAGCCTTTGCCGCCTATAAGAAGCATCTTTCCTTCGGGAACGCATCCGAAAAGCCGACGCAGACGTAAGAAAAAGGGGCTGTTGCAAATGCAGATTTGCAACAGCCCCCTATTGATTGCCTTGGCAGATCAGGATTGGCTCTTCTCCTGATCCTCCTCGTCCGGTTCGTCTGCGAAGGCCTCGGCAATGGTCAGGTGATGGTCAGGGGCATCCTTGGGGGTGATGTCGCCCGCACGTACCAGAGCAATCTTGGTCAGCATCGGTCCCACCAGCTCGTAGATCATCACGGCAAACAGGACGATGCTGCGAACGGTCGAGCCGCTCTCCAGCATGGTCGCCGCGGTGATGGACATTCCAATGGCCACGCCCGCCTGCGGGAGCAGCGTTACGCCGAGATAGCGAACAATCGAGGGAGCGCAATGAACCGCCTTGGCGCTGAAGTAGGAGCCTGCGTACTTTCCGATCGCACGGAAGATGATGTAGATCACGCCGACCAGAATGACGATCCAGTCGTTAAAGACGCCAAAGTCGAGCTGTGCGCCGCTGATGACGAAGAACAGGATAAAGATGGGCATGGTCCATTTATCGGTCTTCTCCATCAGCTCGTCAGCCGAGGAGCAGACGTTGCAGAAGATCGTTCCCAGCATCATGCAAACGAGCAGGGTGGAAAATCCGATGTGCAGCTCGTTCGGGAAGGTGTACTCCAGCTTGGAGAGCGCAATGGTGAGAAGCACGAAGGTGATAGAGATACACAGGCGCTTACTGTTCGATTTGAACAGATGCTCTACACCCGAGAAGATCAGACCGGAAAGGGCGCCAAGCACCAGGGAGAGCAGGATCTCGAGGATGGGATTGACCAGAACCGAGATCAGGGTAATGTTTCCGCCGCTTTCCAGCGCGCGTGCAATTCCGAGAGAGGCTGCAAAGCAAACAAGACCCACGGCGTCGTCCAGCGCGACGATGGGGAGCAGGATGTTGGTCAAGGGTCCCTTGGCCTTATACTGCTTTACGACCATCATCGTAGCGGCGGGGGCAGTGGCCGTAGCGATCGCGCCGAGCGTGATGCAGACCGAAAGGGGAAGGCGCTCCTCGCCGAGAATGAAATGCAGAAGAATGAGCAGAGCGTCCACCAGCAGCATGGCGGCGATCGCCTGCACGCATCCGATCACGGTTGCCTGCTTTCCCGTCTTCTTCAGGGAGGAGAGCTTGAACTCGGTTCCGATCGCGAAGGCGATAAAGCCGAGAGCAACGTCCTGGATCAAGGTTGCCATCGGGGCCATGGAGGTCATGTTGGCAAACATTCCCGTAACACCGAGGGCACCCAGGCAGTAGGGTCCGATCAGAACCCCGGCCAGAAGGTATCCGGTAACGGCGGGGAGTCCCAGGGGCTTAACGATACGGGACATAAACAGCCCTGCAAAGAGGGCAAGAGAGATGGTAAGTAGAATCTGAAATTCCTGTTCCATGATGTAAAACCCTTCAAATGAATAGAATATGCCGCATACGGCGGCAACAGCCTACATTATATTCCTTTTTTGTGACTCTGTCAAGAATCGTTTTTCACAAAGAAGCAAGCATCGCCTGCGAAAAAACTGGCACTTCTACCCTTTTTCGGATAGGATGCGCGGCGCCGTTGCGGCCTTCTATGGGACAGGCGGAGCGTTTTTTTGAAAAACAGAAAAAAATTGGGAAAAGGACTTGACAAAGCCAAAAAGTTGGTATATACTGTTAAAAAATCCAAACCGATGAGGAAGAGGAGTAGCAGTCATCAACCCTTTCAAAGAGAGCTGCGGACGGTGGAATCGTGGCAAAGGAGCGGCTGTGAATGGACTTTCGAGGGCGGACCGAAGGGCGGATCATCCCGCTTGGTAGGCTCCGACGGGGCGCGCGCCCGTTACCGATAGCGCCGTATATGCTTTCGTATGCGCAGAGAGGAGGGGCTTGGTCCTTCCAGACGGGTGGCACCGCGGATCTTGTGAATTCGTCCCGATCATTCTTTTTTGAATGATCGGGGCTTTTTGTTTTCTTGAAAGGAGTAACCGAAATGTATTTGCCAAAGGAACGATGGCAAGAATGACCGTATTGTCATTCATTGTCTTGCATCGAAAAAAACAACATCCGAAAAACCATGAAAAGAGGAACCATACCATGAAAAAGATCGTTTCTGTTGCTTTGGCACTTGCCATGCTTCTGCTTTCCGTCCTGACGCTTGCCTCCTGCGATACGCAGGCAGCAAAAACGCCCGCCGAGAAGATCGAGGCGGGGGAGCCGCTCAAGGTGGGCGTGATTCAATATATGAGCCATCCTTCGCTTGACAACTGCTACGAGGGCATCCGCGCAGCGTTGCTTTCCTCCGGTATTGCGATGGACATTGACCGCCAGACCGGCTCTGCCGCCTCCGCCGACAACGATTGCGGGATCACGGCCGAGAACATGGTCGCCTCGGGCTATGACATCATCATTGCCATCGCGACGCCCGCCGCAGTCGCTGCCTTTACGGCAACCGAGAACACCGATATTCCCGTGATCTTCTGCGCGGTTTCCGACCCCGTAAAGGCGAATCTGGTGGAGAGCAACGAGCTTCCCGGGGACAACTGCACCGGCACCTCCGACGTGCTTGACCTCGCCGCGCAGCTCGCACTCATTCGCGCTATGCAGCCCGACGTCAAGAGCATCGGCGTGCTTTACACCTCCTCCGAGAGCAACTCGCTCTCCAATCTTGCCGTTTTCCGTACCCTGTGCGAGCAAAACAACATTGAGCTGGTCGCAAAAGCCGTGCAGTCCGCGTCGGATATTCCCGCTGCGGCAGCAGATCTTGCTTCGCGTGTGGACTGCATCAATAACTTTACCGACAACAACGTCGTCAACAACCTTTCCGTGGTTTTGACGGCGGCAGAGAACAACGGCATTCCCGTTTACGGCTCCGAGGTGGAGCAGGTCAAGAAGGGATGTCTGGCGGCGGTTTCCATCGACTACGTCGCCCTCGGACGGGTCACGGGCGAGATGGCGCTGGAGGTTCTGCGCGGAGCGGATGCGGCAAAGACGCCGGTCAAAACCATTACCGACGCCACCCCCGTGATCAACACCGAGGTTTTGGAGGCACTGGGTATGACCATGCCCGAGGAATACCGCCAGACCGCCGACACCGTTGTTACGGAGTAAACAATACCGAAAACAACTGCATGATGTCATGCAGAGAAAGGAGCGGCTATGCAGATCCTGCTTGCAACCTGTGAGGTCTTTTTAAAGTCCGGCTTTGTCTTTTCCCTGATCGCCATGGGCTACTATATTTCCTATACCATCCTGGATTTTCCCGATCTGACGGTGGAGGGCACCTTCCTCTCGGGAGCGGCGGTCTTCGCCATTCTCGTCAGCAAGGGCGTCAACGCATGGATCGCGCTGATCCTGTCCTTCCTGGTCGGCTTCCTCTTTGGAACGCTGACCGGCGTTTTGCACGTCAAGCTTCGCATTCGTCCGCTGCTTTGCGGCATTCTCGTATCCACGGCCCTCATTACGATCAATCTGATCGCCGTGAGCGCGGGCATGACGGGGGATTTCTCCGGAGAATCCACCTCCCAGATCTCCTACGGACGCGGTGCGCCGACCTTGGATCATATTTTCCCGCTGAATCTGATCCCTGCGCGCGTTCCCGGATTGAATCTGGCCCTGCGCGAGCTGATCCTGTTTGCGCTGGTGGCCATTCTGTTCAAATTCCTTTTGGATTGGTTCCTTTCTACCAAGCGCGGAATGCTGCTTCGCGCAACGGGAAGCAACGACCGCTTTGTGACGACGCTGGCAAAGGATTGCGGAAACAGCAAGATCCTCGGTCTTGGTATCGGCAACGCCTATGCCGCCGTGGCAGGCGCGCTCTACACGCACATCAGCGGAAACGTGAATCAGAGCATGGGCATCGGAACCGTTGTGATTGGTCTGGCCTCTCTGATCATTGGGCTTTCGATCTTCCGAAGAGTGCGATTCCTGCGCCAGAGCACCAAGGTCATTCTTGGCGCGATCCTCTATCAGCTTTGCCTGACGATGGCGCAAAAGCTTGGTGTGCCAAGCGCGTATAACAAGCTGATCATGGCCATTCTCTTCACGCTTGCCCTTCTTTTGAGCCGCCAAGGCGTGCGCGCCAAGACGACATCCAAGCATTCGCGGGAGGTGTGAAAATGTTAGAGCTTCAGAATATTACCAAGATCTATAATCCGGGAGAGGTGACCGAGAATTGCCTCTTTCACGATTTCTCCCTGCGCATTGGGGACGGAGAATTCGTTTCGGTCGTCGGATCGAACGGAAGCGGAAAGACCTCGATGCTCAATATCATCTGCGGATCGATCCCCGTTGAGAGCGGAAGGCTTCTGCTGGACGGCAAGGACATTACGCACCTGCCCGAATATCGCCGCTATGAGCAGATCGGCCGCGTCTATCAGAATCCCGCCATGGGGAGCTGCCCGGACTTGACCATTTTGGAGAATCTTTGCCTTGCGGAGAACAAGAACCGACGCTTCGGCTTTGGAAGGGGCGTGGATCGCAAGAAGGCGGCGCGCTTTGCACAGATGCTCCACCCTCTGGGGCTGGGGCTTGAGGAGAAGCTGGACGTTCGCGTCGGCGCACTTTCGGGAGGGCAGAGGCAGGCGCTCTCCCTGCTGATGGCAACGATGACGCCCATTCGCTTTCTCATTCTCGACGAGCATACGGCGGCGCTGGATCCCAAGACGGCCGAGATCATCATGGAGCTGACCGACCGCATCGTGCGCGAGAAGGGCTTGACCGCCATCATGGTCACGCACAATCTGCGCTACGCGGTGGAATATGGAAGCCGTATGCTGATGATGCATAAGGGAAACGTGATCCTGGACAAGGCGGGAGAGGAAAAGACGGCCGTTACGGTCGCGGATCTTCTCGCCACCTT
>JAFOGE010000026.1 GCA_017386965.1 Clostridia bacterium | reverse complement strand
CGTGCATTCGCGGGGCTCTCATCGGACATTCTTCAGCACAAAAAGAGAACGCCACCGCGATTGCAGTGGCGTTCTCTTTTTGTGGCGGAGAGAGAGGGATTCGAACCCTCGTTAGGGTATTAGCCTAAACACGATTTCCAGTCGTGCGCCTTAGACCAGCTCAGCCATCTCTCCGTGCCGACCTATATATCATATCACAGTCCCGTCGGTTTGTCAAGCCCCTTTTTTTCAATTTTTGAAAACTTTTCTTCCGTTTCGAAGTATTTTTTCTCTTTTTTGGGTATTTTTTCGGCATCCGGATCGGTTTTTTCGTTCTTTCTCCCCCTCCGTCGCTTTCCGTCGAACGAAAATCCCCCTTTGTGACAGAGAATTTTCAAAAATCTTATGTACAAATCCCCTTTTTTATGTTATAATGTAGATAATATTGCAAATACTACGGCGTTTTTTGACCTACGTCGAGCCGAAAGGATTTTTTGACCTATGGAAAAGCAAAAGAAATACGATTCCCACAAGCATCCCGCCGCTCGCGGCGAACGCACGGAGCGTGAGCATCCCCGTGACCGCAAGCCCCGCCCCGCCTCTGAAAACATCAGTGAGGACTCCGAAAGCGGAGCCGTGATCGGACGTAACGCCGTCCGAGAGCTTCTCAAAACCGACCGCTCGGTGGATAAGCTCCTGGTCCAGCGCGGTGAGCGTACAGGATCCATCGTGGTCCTGGTCGCACAGGCCATCGAAAAGGGCATCCCCGTGATTGAAACCGACAAGAATAAGCTGGACGCCCTTGCAGGCTTTGCTCCGCACCAGGGAGTGATCGCCTTTGCCTCCGAGAAGGAGTACTGCACCGTTTCCGACATTCTCCGTATTGCCGAGGAACGCGGAGAGGCCCCCTTGTTGGTGGTCTGCGACGGCATTACCGACCCATACAATCTCGGTGCTATCATCCGCTGCGCGGAATGCTGCGGCGCACACGGGGTCATCATTCCCAAGCGTCGCGCCGTTGGAGTAACACCCCTTGTCACCAAAGCATCTGCCGGTGCGATTGAGCATATGGCCGTTGCCAAGGTTCCCAACATCGCTGCGGCGGTAGAGGAGCTGAAGGAGAACGGCGTTTGGACCTTTGCCGCCGAAGCCGGTGGCGAAGACCTCTATCAGACCAATTTCCGCGGCCCCTGCGCCCTGATCCTCGGTAGCGAGGGCAACGGCGTTTCGCAGCTGGTGAAGAAGACCTGCGACACCGTCGTTTCGATCCCCATGTACGGAAGCGTTAATTCCTTTAACGTTTCGGCGGCGGCCGCCATTCTGCTCTCGCAGATTGCACATCAGCATCACGCAGACTGATCGATCAAAAAGCCCTTCGGGGTGGAAAGGAGTCCTCCATGCGAAAAAAGACCGATCCCGATCCCAAAACCGTAGAGGCCCTGCTCAAGCAGCTGCATGCCTCCTATTTCGGCCGACAGAAGGCCTCCAAGGAACCGAAAAAGACCTCCACCGAAGAGGACGATGCGCTTCAAAGGCTGCTCTCCGACACGTTGGACCGCGCCTCCGCCTCCCAGAAGAAGGAAAAGAAGAAAAAGGGTTCCCCTGCCAAAAAACCGATCATGGAAGAAACCATCGAGGACGAGCCCGTCGTCGAGGAAGCCATCGAGGACGAGCCCATCATCGAGGAAACCGTCGAAGAAGAACCCGTCATTGAGGAAATCATCGAGGACGAGCCCATCGTTGAGGAAACCATCGAGGAAGAACCCATCGTTGAAGAACCCATCGTTGAAGAAACCATCGAGGAAGAGCCGGTTGTTGAGGGAAAACCCTTCGCGCCTGCAAACGAGCCGGTGGCTACAGAAATTCCATCCGCACGTCCGCCGTTTGGCATCACCTACGAGGCGCCCATGCCAAAGTTCGTTTCCTCCACACCCGTGGTGATTCCCCCGCCGCCCAAAAAGCCAAGCGTCCTGCTGCGCGGACCTGCCACGTCCCCGGAGGAGCCGCATCGCAGTGGGACAAAGCAACCGGTGCCGGATCGCATCGTGATTGTCCCCAAGCCGCGTCCTACGCCTCCCCCGAAGCCGGTCGATCCAAAGGACGCCCCCATTGTGATCCGCCCTGCACCCCAGCCCATCTCGGACAAGGTCATCGTCATTCCTCCCCGAAAGCAGGAGAAGGTAAACAAGCCCATCCTGCGCGGAGCGGTCGAGCCCGAGCGGGAGGAACCAATCCGAATTCAGACAAAGGTAGTATGGAGAGATGAATAATAAAAGCACCCCCCCGCGCATGACCAAGCCTCATGCGCCCAAGGAAACCAAAAAGCGCGCCAACGTGACCCTGCCGCCCTCGGGCGATCGGTTCGCCGCACGCGCGGAAGCATCCGCACCCTCCCCTGCAGAAAAGACCAAGGCGGCGTCCCATCCCGCTCCCTTGAAGCGGCCGAAGGAAGCGCCCCGCGGGACAACCTCGCGCGTTGCTCCGGATCCCGTTGAGGCGATCCGCAAGCAATACGGTCTGACCGAGGAGGATACCAATATGGTCTTTGAGCTTGGATACGAATCCGAGCTTGCAAGCCTCGTTGGTGTGGAAAATCTGCAAAAGCTGAAGCTGGACTATACAAAAAAGCTTCACGACAGCAATCGGCATCCCTATCGCACGGCCTTTGGCTATCGCGGAGAGGAATATGACGGCCAGCATCACCGTGAAGCGATCCTGGCCGCCTACATCCGCGACCGCCGATTCCTGATCCTGCGCGTGATCTTGACCGCGTTGGCAACGCTGGCCCTGTTCTTCGTCGATCAGCGCTTTACGGCAGAGCGTACCCTTTCGGGCATGACTCCCGCCAGTCCTTGGCTGACGCCGCTGATCGGGCTTTTGATCCTGCTCGCAGTCGCACTGCTCTCGCACAGACAGCTCATCGAGGGCATCCGCCATCTGGTCAAGTTTTCCCCCACCCCTTACACCGTGGGCGCGGTTCTGCTCCCCATCGTCCTGCTCTATGATGCTTGTCAGATCTTTACCGCCGCCCCCATGCTTCCCGCCAATCTTGCAATGGCACTGCTGCTTTTGCTTACGGCCTTTTGTGACGTGCTTCGCCTTTCCTGTGAGCTTCGGGTCTTTCGGATCCTCTCGGCCGATGCGCCGAAGATGGTCCTCTCCCCCGTCGATCCCCGCAAGAAAAAGCTTCGCCGCGGAGATAAGATCGTCAAGATCATCCACGACGATGCCGGCAAGAATCTCTACCGTGTCCGTTCTGCCGATCACGTCATGGGTTTCTTCCGCCGCTTCAACTCCATGGAGTCTGCCGGCGCGCCCTTTATGACCTTCCTCATCATAATGCTTTCCTTTGCGGTGCTTACCGCCTTTGCCGCGGCGATCTACCGTCCTGAGCTGGCCTTCGTGCTTTCCTCCTTCATGACGGTTCTTCTGCTCTGCGCACCCCTGTCCGCCGTTTTCGGGTATTTTTACAGCCTGTACCGTGCCAACCGACTGCTCGCCCACTACAACTGCGCGCTGGTCGGGGGCGAAGCGGTGGATGAATACGATGGCGAAAAGACCGTGATCTTCCGCGACGGAGATCTGCTCACCGCTCGCAAGCAAACGGAGATCTCCTCCGGCGAGGACGGGGATCTCCAGGAGGATCTGCGTCTTTGCGGACTGCTCTTTGCCAAGATCGGAGGCCCTCTGGGAGAGATCCTGAAGGTCACCCGAAAGGCACAGGGGGATGCAACCGTTTCGATCCTCCGCGTGCAGGACAACGGCGTGGAGGGCACAGTGGATACGCATCGCATCCTCGCGGGGGACGGAGAATTCCTGCGCCGATGCGGCGTTTCTACGCCCAAGGAGAGTGCAGAAAAGGCCCTCCGCCGCACCCCCAACGCTGCTCCCCTGCACGTCGCCATCGACGGTGTCTTAAAGCTCAGCTTTGAGATCGAATACGAATGCCGACAGGACTTTGAGTGCCTTGTATCCGACCTTGCCGAGCATGGCACGCTGGTGGCACTCTACACCTACAATCCCAATCTCTCGGATGAATTTCTCCCCCTTTGCCGTCCCCGCCGTCCCGATCCCGTATCGGTCTTCCGTCCCGGGCGCTATGAGGAGGAGGCTCCCTTGGAGCTGGCGGATGCAGGCGCCGTCACACTGTCGGCCGATCACCGCACGCTCGTGTATCCCCTGCACGCCGCCGCAGGCGTCACGGCGGCACGCCGCTTCATGATGCGAATGCAGATCATCTCCTCGATCGTCGGAACGGCATCCGCTGTTCTTCTGACCGCATTTGGAATGCCCGAATTTCTGGGCGTTCTTCCGATCGCAGGATACCAGCTCTTCTGGATTCTGCTCTCCCTGCTCGCATCCATCGCGGAGCTGAATGCAAAGGCCTTGCGCTTTCGCAAATAACCGTCCGCGAACCGTGATCAAGAAAAGAAAGGTCTGTTTTTCACTATGAATACCACATCCCGGAACCGTCCCAACAGCACCGTCCTCAAATCCGTTTCCAAGCCCGGAAGATATTCGGGCGGAGAATACGGCGCGATCCACAAGGACAAAGCCTCTGTCAAGGCGCGCTTTGCCTTCTGCTTCCCCGACAGCTACGAGATCGGCATGTCCAATCTCGGCGTCCGATTGCTCTACGGCGCGCTCAACGAGCATCCCGACATCTGGTGTGAGCGCGTGTATGACCCTTGGGTGGATATGCAGGAGGAGATGAAGAAGCATCACCTGCCCCTGTGCGCCCTGGAAAGCGGCGACCCCCTGGAGCAGTTCGATTTCGTTGCCTTTACGCTGCAATACGAGATGAGCTATACCAACGTTCTGAACATGCTCGATCTCGCAAGCATTCCCCTGCGCTCCAAGGACCGCGCGGAGGACGCCCCCTTGGTCATTGGAGGCGGTCCCTGCGCCTACAACCCCGAGCCCATCGCGGACTTCTTTGATCTGTTCAACATTGGCGAGGGAGAGGATATGCTCCCCGCCATCGTCCGTCTGTACATCCGCATGAAGGAGGACGGAAGCTATACGCGCAAGGATTTTCTCCACGAGGCCGCAAAAACCATCCCGGGCGTGTACGTCCCCTCCCTCTATACCGTCACCTACAAGCAGGACGGAACCATCAAGGCCTATACGCCGCTCTATGACGATATCCCGACCAAGGTGCAAAAGCAGATCATCAAGGATCTCGACAAGGTCTATTTTCCCGAGAAGGTGGTCATGCCCTATATTGAAACCGTGCA
This sequence comes from Clostridia bacterium, assembly GCA_017386965.1. GTDB lineage: Bacteria > Bacillota > Clostridia > Oscillospirales > CAG-272 > UMGS1865. Next base: position 238 of record JAFOGE010000026.1, on the reverse strand, counting down.
TGACCGCATTATGCTGGAGGTCTATCGCGGATGCATCCGCGGATGCCGCTTCTGCCAGGCGGGCATGATCTACCGCCCCGTGCGCGAGAAAAGTGCGGACGTCCTCAATGCGCAGGCCAAAACGCTCTTTGATACCACAGGATATGAGGAGATCTCGCTCTCCTCGCTCTCCATCAGTGACTATACCGAGCTGGAGCCCCTGTGCGACAAGCTGCTGAATTGGACCGACGACAATATG
>JAFOGE010000207.1 GCA_017386965.1 Clostridia bacterium | reverse complement strand
TAGATGATCTCGCAATGTCCCTCGCGCCATTCCTCGCGGACACGTCCGCCAAAGCGCACCTTGTAGATGCGGTCGGTACGGGGAACCAGCCAGACCTCGCCTCCCGGAAGCCAAACGTCGGGAAGCTCGATCTGCATACCGTCCACGATCATCTGCTTAAAGAGTCCGTACTCATAGCAAATCGAGAATCCGGTTGCAGGATAGTCAAGCGAGGAAAGCGAATCCATGAAGCAAGCGGCAAGGCGGCCCAAGCCTCCGTTGCCAAGTCCTGCGTCGGGCTCGCACTCGTACAGATCCTCCAGGGAGAATCCCATCTCCGAGAGGACCTGCTCGTATGCCGCATCCAATCCGAGGTTGCAAATGTTGGTCTTGAGCGAACGTCCGAGCAGGAATTCCATGCACATATAGTAGACGCGCTTTGCTCCCTCCTGATTTACCTTCTTCTTGTATGCCGAGCGCTTATCGCTGAGAATGTTTTTGATGGTGATGGCAGCCGCCTTATACATCTGATCGCGGGATGCCTCTGCCGCCGTGCATCCGAAATGCCGCCGCAGGACGCCCTCAAGCTGTTCCTTGACTTCTGCGCTGGTAGGTTTGTAGTTCATTGGTATATGCCTCCGTTGGAATATTTATATTCTTTTTTCTTTTTTCTCGTTTATTTTATGCCGCGTCCTATGTGCAGGTTCCTTCAAAGCGTCGCGTAAAGCTCCAGATAACGCTTTGCCGACGTGCCCCAGGAGAAGTCGGTCTTCATGATCTTCGTGAGAAGTGCCTTTCTGGCGTTCGGATCTCTCCAGACCGCGATGGCCGCCTGCGTACGCTCCCGAAGCTCCTCGCCGGAGTAGCCCGCAAAGGTGAAGCCGTTGCCGTGCATCGTCGTTCCCTCGATCCAGTAGGGCTTGATCGAATCGTAAAGGCCTCCCGTTTCACGTACCACGGGGATCGCGCCGTAGCGCGAGGCGATCATCTGCGAAAGACCGCAGGGCTCGCTCCTCGAGGGCATGAGGAAGATGTCGGTTGCAGCGTAGATGCGCTTGGAAAGATCACGGTCGTAGGTGATCAGGGCGCGCACCTTGTCCGGGAAGCGGTGCTGCAGATCCGAGAAGAAGAATTCATACCTTGCCTCTCCCTTGCCAAGCACCACCAGCTGGACGTCATTCTCCTCCACGATGCGACAGATGCAATCCGCGATCAGGTCCAGCCCCTTGTGCGAGGCCAGGCGGGAGATCACCGCCAGCATGGGAACGTCCTCTCTTTGCGGAAGTCCCGTTTCCTTTTGCAGCGCGAGCTTATTCTGTGCCTTATTGTGCAGGCTGCGTGCGGTAAAGGTCTTGGCGATGCCCTTATCATGCTGGGGATCGTAATAGACGTAATCGATTCCGTTGAGAATGCCCGAAAGCTTTCCGCGGTTACGGCAGAGGGTGCTTTCCAGACCGTGTGCGTATTCGGCGGTTAGGATCTCCTCGGCATAGCGCGGGCTGACCGTGCTGACACGGTCGGCGCACTCGATGGCGGCCTTCATCAGATTGATGCAGCCGTCATTTTCCATGAGCGTATGCTCGTTTTCGCCAAGGGAGAAGACGTCCCCGAGGATGGAGAAATCGTATTTTCCCTGATATTCGATGTTATGGATGGTAAAGACGGTGCGGATGTTTTCATATCCCGGGCGGCAGCGGTAGAGGCAGTTGAGATAGACCACCGAGAGGGCGGCCTGCCAATCGTGTGCGTGCAGCACGTCGGGATAGAATTGCAGCTTTTCCATCATTTCAAGGACCGCCATGCAGAAGAAGGCATAACGCTCGCCGTCATCGAAGAAGCCGTAGAGCGCGGATCTCTTGAAGTAATATTCGTTGTCGAGGAAGTAGTAGGTCACTCCGTCCTTGACCAGGCTATAAACGCCGCAATACTGATGACGCCAGGAGAGAGGGACATAGAAGACGGTTTCCTCTTTCAGCTGACGGCGCCACTCATTGGAGAGGGCCTCATAGAGGGGAAGGACCACGCGAACGTCGGCCTTACCCGTAGCGGCGAGGGCTGCAGGGAGAGAGCCGAGGACGTCACCAAGTCCTCCGGTTGCGGAGAAGGGCATTGCCTCTGCTCCGGCAAATAGGATTTTTTTCATAATGATTTCATGTTTCCTTTCTGCTCTCCCGAACGGAGAGAGGAATTGGTTGTTGCTTGCGGTCAGAAAAATCTGCACTGCACAAAACGGCTACGCGACGTGCGAGAGCGCGTTTCGCGACACGAAGTGGGTGTGTACCGTGCGTTAGCACGTTTCGCGACACGAAATGGGTGTGTGCCGTG
>JAFOGE010000206.1 GCA_017386965.1 Clostridia bacterium | reverse complement strand
TTCGCCACGGCACGCGCCAAGGGAGGGATCGGAGTTTTGCGGGCAGTTGCGCGTGCCTGGGTTCAGAATCCCGGAGCAGGGGGCGGCAAAGCAGAAGCGAGGGAAGTTCCATCCCCCTCGCGGATGCGAGGGGGATGTTTTTTTGTGCCGTGAGGGTGCATGATGAGAGCCCCGCGAATGCACGGATGTGCATTTCGCCATGGCACGCGCCAAGGGAGGGATCGGAGTTTTGCGGGCAGTTGCGCGTGCTTGGGTTCAGAATCCCGGAGCAGGGGGCGGCAAAGCAGAAGCGAGGGAAGTTCCATCCCCCCTCGCATTTGCGAGGGGTATGTTTTTTTGTGCCGTGAGGGTGCATGATGAGAGCCCCGCGTGCTTCTTGCGCGGTCGCGAGAGGATGAGAGGATACTGACACTTGACAAATTTTTCAAAGAATGCTACAATGTTGGTGATTCCGGCGCGGTGCGCCGAATGCTTATTCTTTAGGAAGGTTGTTTTTATGAGGAAGATATCTTCGCTTTTTCTTGCACTTCTTTTGCTTCTGCTTTGCTCCTGTCAGGGGCCGGCTGCGGATGTGCCCGAGCAGGGAGAGGGGACGGTCGATCCATCGGCTCACACGGATACGGACGACAATGGCTATTGCGACGACTGCGGCACCTACCTTCTGATCACGGTCGATTTCTTCTCCATCAATGATCTTCACGGCTCGTTTGACGACAGCAATTCAAACGACGGAGTGGACGAATTAACCACCTACCTCAAAAAAATAGCGCTTCTGAACGAGCGAACGGTCCTTCTTTCCGCGGGCGATATGTGGCAGGGAAGCTCCGAATCCAACCTTACCCGAGGCCATATCATCACGGATTGGATGAACGATCTGGACTTTGCCGCCATGACCCTTGGCAATCACGAATTTGACTGGGGAGAGGAGGCTGTGCGGGAAAATGCCGAGGCTGCGGAGTTCCCCTTTCTTGCGATCAACGTCTTTGCGCGTGATACGGGGGAGCGTGTGGAATACTGTCAGCCCTCGGTCCTGATCGAGTGCGGGGGCATTCAAATCGGCATCATCGGTGCCGTGGGGGATTGCTATTCTTCCATTTCGGGGGAGCATGTCAAGGACATCTTCTTCAAAACAGGAAATGAGCTTACGGCATTGGTGCAGGCGGAGTCTGAGCGGTTGCGCCGCGAGGGAGCGGATTTTATCGTCTATTCGCTTCACGATGGGCATAACCGAAGCCAGAGCGGAAGGGGATCGATCTCCAACGGTGATCTTTCCGCCTACTATGACCCCGCACTTTCCCGCGAGGGCTTTGTGGATCTCGTTTTTGAGGGGCATACCCACGCAAAATATGCCTTAAAGGACGCCTACGGTGTCTATCATTTGCAGAACGGAGGCTACAACGAGGCCATCTCCCACGTGGAGATCACCCTCAATTACGTGACCAATTCCGCCTCTGTCCGCCGAGCGGAAAATACACTTGTGTCGGGTATGCAGGGCCTCTCGGATGATCCGATCGTGGATACATTGCTGGAAAAATATGAGGATGTGCTTTCCATTGCCTCCCGAGTGGTTGGCAGCAACGGCGTCCGCCGTGACGGCGATACCCTGCGTCAAAAGATCGCGGAGCTCTATTGGAGGACGGGGCTTAAAAAATGGGGTGAGGAATACGACGTAGTCCTTGGCGGAGGATTCCTCTCGGTACGCAACCCTTACTATCTCCCCGTGGGAGAGGTGACCTATTCCATGCTGCAATCTCTCTTTCCGTTTGACAACGAGCTGGTGCTTTGCAGCATTCGCGGATCGGATCTGCGCGATCGCTTTTTGGAAAGCACAAACAGCAATTATTTCGTGTTCTGCGATCCCTCGCTCCTTGCGAGCCTGGATCCCTCGGCAACCTATTACATCATTACGGATACCTATTCCTCCTCTTATGCTCCCAATCGACTCACGGTCGTCGAACGGTACGGCGAGGGGACCTATGCCAGAGATCTTCTGGCAGACTATATTTCAACGGGCGCCTTTGAATAGGCGCGCAAAAGCAACGAAAGGGGGTGCCATATGGAGCGCATCACGCAAAAGCGGTTGATCCGAAAGGGATGGTCGGGGGACCGGAAATACCGTGTCCGTTGCGCGGGGGAGCTTTGCCTCTTGCGCGTGTCCTCTGCGGATCGACGGGAGCATGCAGAGAAGGTCTTTCGCGCGACGAAGCGATTTTTTGATCTTGGCATCCCGATGTGCGAGCCCTTGGAGATGGGTGTTTGCGAGGAGGGAATTTACGCGCTATACTCTTGGATCGACGGGACGGATGCCGAAAAAGCCCTTCGCCGTATGTCCCCCGAGGAGCAATACGCCTACGGCCTTGAGGGCGGACGTATCCTTCGCCGTATGCACACCCTCCGCGCACCGAAAAGCACCCCTTCCTGGGAGGAGCGCTTCGGACAGAAAATCGACCGAAAGCTCCGCGCCTATCGGGAATGCCCCGTGCGCGTGGAGGGGGAGGAGCATTTTCTTCGGTGCATCGAGGCACACCGCGAGCTTCTTGCAGGACGGGAGCAGGTGCTTCAGCATGGGGACTATCATGCAGGCAACCTGCTGATCGGGAAGGACGGCAGGCTCTGCGTCATTGACTTTGACCGCTTTGACGTCGGGGACCCGTGGGAGGAATTCAATCGCATCGTTTGGGACGCCGAGAAGCTTCCCGACTTTGCCTCGGGCATGATCGACGGCTATTTCGAGGGAGCGATTCCCGCGGATTTCTGGCCCCTTCTGGCACTTTATCTGTCCGTCAATGCGCTCGGCTCGATTCCTTGGGCGATTCCTTACGGGGCACGGGAGATCGGCGTGATGCGTCGCTTGGCGGCGCAGGTGCTTTCCTGGTACGGCGGTATGACGCGCACGATTCCTGCGTGGTATCGGCCGCGCGTCGGAATCGCGCTTGGCATCCTTGACGGCAGAGAGGGGATGCCCTCTGCCAAAACTGTAAAAAACGCCAAAAATACGAAAAAAGCGGAAAGTTTCGACCCGTAGGGGCTTGACAAACACAGGGGCGGGACATATAATATTTAGTAAGTTCTATCAAAACTGTATATGCCCGCCGAAGGGTGGGTGCGAAAGGAAGTTTCATTACCTATGGGAATCAAGGTTGTAAAATTCGGCGGCTCCTCCTTGGCAGATGCCGAGCATTTTCGCAGGGTTGCCGCGATCGTAAAGGCAGATCCCGAGCGTCGCTTCGTTGTGGCCTCTGCCCCCGGAAAACGGTATAGCTCGGATGTTAAGGTTACGGATATGCTCTACCGCTGCTACGATATGGTGCGCAATCATGAGGATATCACGGCATACTATGCAAAGATTGCCGGCCGTTACAACGACATCATTCGTGACCTTGGACTGAATTTTGATATTTCGGGCGAGCTGGAGTATATCCGCAACGCCATTACCCACCATTCCGGACGTGATTTTGCCGCCAGCCGCGGCGAATACCTCAACTCGCTGATCCTCGCAAAGTACCTGGGCTTCGACTTTATCGATGCGGAGTCGGTTGTCTTCTTCCGCGAAAACGGCGTTTACGACGAGGAAAAGACCAAGGTGGAGCTGCGTGCAGAGCTGAAGCAGCATCAGCGCGCCGTGATTCCCGGCTTTTACGGCGTTATGCCCAACGGTACCATCAAGACCTTCAGCCGCGGCGGCTCGGACGTAACCGGCTCGATCGTGGCGCAGGCTGCCGATGCCACGCTCTACGAGAACTGGACCGACGTTTCCGGCTTTATGATGGCGGATCCGCGCGTGGTCAAGGACCCCGAGGCAATCAAGACCATTACCTACCGCGAGCTGCGTGAGCTTTCCTATATGGGAGCATCGGTTCTGCATGAGGAGGCGGTCTTCCCGGTCCGCAACGCGGGCATTCCGATCAACATCCGCAACACCAACGAGCCGGAGGCTCCCGGAACGATGATCGTTGCAGGCACGAAGGAATACGATGCCGAGCGCATCATCACGGGAATTGCCGGGAAGAAGGGCTTTTCGGTTATTACCATCGAAAAGGATATGATGAATGCCGAGATCGGCTTTGGACGCCGCGTGCTTGACGTTCTGGAGGATAACGAGATGCCCTTTGAGCATCTGCCTTCCGGCGTGGATACCATGAGCGTGGTGGTTGCCTCCGAATATCTGGAGGAGCGCAGAGAAAAGCTGATCGCATCCCTGAACAAGCGTGTTCGTCCGGATAGCATCGTTATTGAGGACGGCATCGCACTGATCGCTGTGGTAGGACGCGGTATGGTCAAGGCAAAGGGTACTGCGGCGCGCGTATTCAATGCTATTTCCAGCGCGGACGTCAACATTCGTATGATCGATCAGGGCTCGAGCGAGCTGAACATCATCGTCGGCGTGGATGAGCGCGATTTCAATAAGGCGCACAATGCGATCTATCACGAATTTGTAAAGTAATCAACAAAAGTAAAAAAGCGAGAGGTCGAAGATCTCTCGCTTTTGTGTAAAAAGAAAGGACGGTTGGATTATGACACTTACATGGGGCACCTTTGGCGCAGTTCATTTGATCTCCTTGCTTTTGGCAATTCTTCTCAATGTGGGCCTGTACTTTCTTCTGAAGGGAAGAAGCCGGCGCACGCAGATTGTTACCTTGGGGATCCTCTCCTTTGCAGGGATCGCCGCGATCCTCTACAATCTTTTGATGTGGGGAACTCCCTTGGAGTATCTTCCGTTCCACCTCTGCTCGCTTTCGGCGCTTCTGTTGCCCATTGCGGTGCTGACGCGGAAGAGGATTCCCTGCAATCTGCTTCTTTTGTGGTCCTTGGGCGCCTTCGTTGCGCTCATTCTCAACTACTCGGTCGCCGAGGCGGAGGTGTTGAGCTGGACCTTCTTCTTCTACTATTTTCCGCATGCGCTGGAGTGCGGCATTCCGATCCTGCTCTTCAAGCTGGGGCTTTGCAAGCTCTCGCCGCGGTGCATCCTTCCGACGGTCGGGATCACGCTGCTTGCCTATACGCTCATTCATTTTCTCAACGTAGGGATCAATCGCTACTGCCTGGAGCAAGGCATTCTCAATCCCGCAGGGGAGCTTGTACAGGTCAATTACATGTTCTCCATCACGCCCGAGAATCCGCTTCTCGCGCTTTTCTATCAATGGATCCCGCATCCTTATTGGTATATGATTCCCGTCGTTGCCGTTGTCGTTCTCTATCTTGGTGCGATCTACGGGGTGCAAGCGCTTCTGAAGCGAAGGAAGCAGAAATAAAAAAATCTCCCCGCAGGCAGAGATGCCCAGGCGGGGAAATTTTCGGGAAGGGATGCTTGCGGTCAATGTCGCGCCCTTGCTTTTCCGCAAACGCGCATCAGGCCATCTGATCCGGCAGCTTTTTGCCGCCGAGAATGTGAAAGTGCAAATGCTTGACGGATTGGCAGCCGTCCTCGCCGCAGTTGGTGATGACGCGATAGCCGTTGGCAAGGCCCTCGGCTGCCGCGATCTTGGGGATGGCCTCAAAGATGCGGGCTACGAGGTGGCTGTTTTCGGCGTTGACGCCGTCGGCCGAGGGGATATGCTCCTTGGGAACGACCAAGACGTGAACGGGGGCCATCGGGTTGATGTCGCGGAAGGCGTAAACGGCCTCATCCTCAAAGACCTTGGAGGAGGGGATCTCGCCGGCAATGATCTTGCAGAAGATGCAATCGGACATGATGTATTTCCTTTCCTGTTTTGCAGGACGCAGTCCTGTTATTTTCGATATCAGTATAACGCAAAAAGCGGTGCTTGTCAAGTTTTTTTCAAGAGAAGGAGGGAGGAAGAATGGCTTTTTCCTGTGAGCGGGACCTGTGGGAGCATCTCGCCGCAACCGATAAGAGGATTCTCCTGTACGGAATGGGAAACGGCGCGGAGAAGATCCTGGACGTTTGCCAAAGCAAGGGGATCACAGTTTCGGGATGCTTTGCAAGCGACGGATTTGCAAGAGGAAATTCCTTCCGTGGCTTTTCCGTTTGCACGTGGGGTGAAATCAAAGCTCTTTACGGTGCGGAAAACGTGATCGTTCTTCTGGCCTTCGGGACGTCACGGGAGGACGTTCTGGAAAACATTCGAAGAATTTCCAAGGAGGCCGAGCTTTACGCGCCCGACGTCCCCGCCTTTGGCGACACGCTCTTTGACCGCGCCTTTTGCGAAGCGCATCGGGAGGAGCTGGAGAGAGCGGCTGACCTTCTTTCGGACGAGGAATCCAAGAGCATCTTTTGGAACGTCGTCGGCTTTAAGCTGACCGGTAAGATCTCCTTTTTGGAGAGTGCGGAGAGCGACCGAGAGGCGGATCTTGCGCGCTTCGTCCGTCCTTGGGAATTGACGGCCGCAATGGATCTGGGCGCCTATAACGGCGACACGGTACGCGAATTGCTGGATCGCTCGCAGGGAAGCATCCAAAGGATCTATGCCATGGAGCCGGATGCCCGAACCTACAAGAAGCTTGCGGCTTATGCCGAAGGGGAAGCCCGTGCCGAGGTGATCGCTCTGCCGATGGGGGCGTGGTCGGAGCGCGACGTCCTGTCCTTTGACGCCAGCGGAAACCGAAACGCATCGGTGGGGGAAAATCGCTCCGGTGTTCTTGCGGACCGTCCGATCCGCGTGCGCGCGGTCGAGGTGGATTCTCCAGACAACGTCCTCGGGGGTGCGCGGGTGGATTATATTAAGTATGACGTGGAGGGCTCGGAGCGCGAGGCGCTTTTGGGATCCGTGCAGACGGTATCGCAATGGGAGCCCACGCTGATGGTTTCGCTCTACCACAGGAGCGAGGACCTGTATGCGCTTCCTCTGCTTTTGCACAGGCTTTTTCCGCAATACGAGGGATACTATCTTCGCCGCCGGCGTGGAATTCCCGCGTGGGATCTGGATCTGTATCTGACGAGAGAGAAGCGATAGAGGGGTGTGCGGTAGGCGCATCTCTCTCCTTAAAAAACACGCCGCAGAGGACGAAAAAAAGAAGGAAAAAAGAAGAAAAAATATTTTTCAAAAAGGGGTTGACAAACCGGATCGGGTGTGCTATAATATTCCTGTTCCGATGCGAACAGAAACGGTCGCTGGTGTGGCTCAATGGCAGAGCAGCTGATTTGTAATCAGCAGGTTGTTGGTTCGACTCCGATCACCAGCTCCACCAAGTCCACACACC
>JAFOGE010000205.1 GCA_017386965.1 Clostridia bacterium | reverse complement strand
GATGCTGTTGCCAAGATTGGTGTTGAGAACGATGAGGATATCGAGATTTTCGCATTCGTTAACCCCAACGCCAAGGCAAAGGTGCGTAAGGCTCTGAAGGACGAACTGAAGTATGTCGAGGCTTATGCCCGCGCAGGTTACATCGGTTCCGTCGCAGGTGTCAACATTTACGACAAGAAGGATGCCGAGGATGGCGAAATCGTTGTGGCCACCAAGAGTGAGGAAATCCCCGCAGTTGCCAAACTGGCCGACGAATATGGCATCACCAAGCTTTCCAAGGTCATCCTGGGCGGTGCTTCCCGCGGCGAGAGCGCATATTTAGGCGCTTTGTCCTGCAACGAGCGTGCAAAACTCATTGCCGTTCATGACGGCGCACGTCCCTTGGGTTCTTCCGAAATGATCGCCCGCGTGGTGGAACTGGCTGCCAAAACCGGCGCCGCCGTTGTGGCAGTGCCTGTAAAGGACACCATCAAAATGATGTCTCCCGAGGGCTATATCGATCATACGCCCAAGCGCGATATGCTTCGCGCTGCCCAGACGCCGCAGGTCTTTGATGCTGCCATTCTCCGTGCCGCCTATGCCAAGGCCATGGAAGAGGGCATTGATTACACCGACGACTGCGCCGCTGTGGAGGCTCTCGGCAAGCATATCTATATCTGCGACGGCGAAAATACCAACCTGAAGATCACCACGCCCGAAGACCTTATTCTGGCACAGGCGATTCTGGAGGCGCGCAATGCTTAACTTCCGGATCGGCCACGGCTATGATGTCCACCGACTGGTGGAAGAACGCGCTCTGATCTTGGGCGGCGTGGAGATTCCCTACGAAAAGGGTCTTTTGGGCCACAGCGATGCCGACGTGCTGACCCATGCCATTATGGATGCGCTTCTGGGTGCCGCAGGACTGGGGGACATCGGCCGTCACTTCCCGGATACGGATGAGCGCTTCCGCGGCATCTCCAGTCTCCTGCTTCTGGATCACGTCCGCGCAGTGCTTTTAAAAGCCGGCTATCTCCCCGGCAATATCGACGCTACGGTCATCGCCCAAGCCCCCAAAATGGCCCCCCATATTCTCACCATGCGGGAAAATATTGCCGCCGCCTTTGGGGTTGATCCCGATCGCGTCAGCGTAAAGGCTACCACAGAGGAGCGGTTGGGCTTTACAGGCTCCGGCGAGGGCATCGCCGCCCACGCGGTGTGCCTGATCGAGTCCCTGTAAGTTACCGCCCAAACTCCGCGCAATTCCCCTTCACTCACCTACCGTTACGTGCTCCATATGGGAGCAGAAAGGAATTACCATGCTCTACATTGCTCCTTCCCTTTTGGCCGCTGATTTCTCCGATCTGCGGAACGAAGTCGCCCGCATGGAGGATGCCGGTGCCAACTACCTCCATCTCGACGTAATGGACGGACATTTTGTCCCCAATATTTCCTTTGGTGCGGGTGTGATCGGGTCTCTTCGCAAGCATACCGACCTGATCTTTGACGTACACCTCATGATCAGTGATCCCCTTCGCTACGTGGACAGCTTCATCAAGGCAGGTGCGGATATCATCACCTTCCATTACGAGGCGGTCAACAACCCCATGGCTGTTTTGAAGGCCATCAAGGAAAAGG
>JAFOGE010000204.1 GCA_017386965.1 Clostridia bacterium | reverse complement strand
GGGATCTGCCGCTCGATCTCGGCAGAAACAGCCTCGGCAAGAGCGGCAGAATCGGTCACCAGCACGGCGCTTGCCATTCTGTCATGCTCTGCTTGCGAGAGAAGATCTGCCGCCACGTGGCGCGGATTGCTCTTGCCGTCGGCAAGCACAAGGATCTCGCTCGGGCCGGCGATCATATCGATCGACACCGTGCCAAAGACCTGCTTTTTCGCCTCGGCAACGAAGGCATTGCCGGGACCCACGATCTTATCCACCTTCGGGATGCTTTCGGTGCCGTAGGCAAGCGCGGCGATCGCCTGTGCGCCACCCACCTTAAAGATGCGATCGATGCCCGCCACGCGCGCGGCGGCAAGGATCACGGGGTTGATCTTGCCCTTCTTGTTCGGGGGGCTGACCATCACGACCTCGCGGCAGCCTGCGATCTTCGCAGGGATGGCATCCATGAGGACGGTAGACGGATAGGCGGCGGTGCCGCCGGGCACGTAAAGACCCGCGCGGTCCACGGGAATGATCTTCTGTCCGATCACAACCCCGTTTTGCTGATTGAGGATAAAGCTGTTACGAACCTGACGCTCATGGAAGGCGCGAATATTTTCGGCTGCCTGTCCGAGGATCTCCAGAAAGCGCGGCTCCACAACGGCCATCGCCTCGTCAATCTCCTCTTCACTGACCGCAAGAGAGGAGAGCGCCGCACCGTCGAATTTTTCGGTATAGCGGTAAAGCGCGGCATCACCCTCGCGGCGAACGTCCGCAAGAATGCCTGCAACCGTTTTCTCAACGTTGACCGTCGGAACGGCTCTGGCAAAAATATCCTGATTGGCGACCTCGCCGTATTTGAGAATGCGGATCATACTCTCTCCTCCGTTTGCATCGCAAGGCTCTGCACGATGGCCTCGATGCACTCACTCTTGAATTTGAACCCGGATTTGTTTGCGATCAGCCGGGCACTGATGGGAAGAATGCTCTCCACGACTGCCAGTCGGTTTTCCTTGAGCGTGGTTCCCGTTTCCACGATATCCACGATCACGTCGGAAAGACCGAGGATCGGTGCGATCTCAATGGAGCCGTTGAGGTGGATAATGTCAATATCCCTTCCCTTGGCGGCATAGTAGGTTTTTGCGATCCTTGCAAACTTGGTTGCTACCTTCAAGGTCCTCTGTCCGTCGTCGCGGAAGCCCTCCTTGGCGGCCACGGCCATGCGACAAACGCCGACCCGAAGATCCAAAAGCTCGTAAACGTCGGGCTCGTATTCCAAAAGAATGTCCTTTCCCGCAACGCCGATGTCTGCCGCGCCTCGCTCGACGTAGATCGCAACGTCCGAGGGCTTGACCCAAAAATAGCGTACACCGACCGACGGATTCTCAAAGATCAGCTTTCGATTGTTCTCGCGGATATCGGGACAGGGGAAGCCCGCCTTTTCAAACATCTCATACACCTTCTCCCCAAGACGTCCCTTGGGAAGTGCTACGTTAAGCATTTGCTTCAAGGCGCTCCGCCTCCTCTCCCTGCAATCTCCAAAGCTCCCGGCAGGTCTGCCCCGCCTCCAGTGTTCTCTGCGCGCGGACGCTTTTTCCGTCCGCCGAAAGCTTCCGTACGGCGGCGGCAACCTGCGCCGGTGCCTCCTGCTCCGTATAGAGCAGAATTACGTCCGCATCGTACTCTGCGCGCGGCGTGACCAGCTCCTCCAAGAGATCGAGATAGACCGCAAAGCCGATCGCGCCTGCGTTCTTTCCCATTCGTTGCATCAGGCGGTCGTACTGTCCTCCGGAAAGGATTCCCGTGGGGATCCCCTTCACAAAGCCCTTGAAGACCAGTCCGTTGTAATACTGCATATCGTGGATCACCGAAAAATCGATCCGCACGCTTCCCGGGGGGATCTCTCCCGGAAGCGCCGCAAGAACCTGCTCAAGCTGATCCAAGGAGGCGGCGCAAACGTCGGCCGGAAGCTTCTCCCGAAGGATGGGAAGCACGCGCGAGGGCTCCCCATAGGTGGTGATCAAAAGCTCCGCCAGGGCCTGTTTCTCCTCGGGAACCACCTCCCTGCGGCAGATTTCACGCGCGCCGTGAAGATTCTTTTCGCCAATGCAGGAAAGAAGCGCCGCGCGGCCGGTGTCGGAAAGTCCCAGAAGGTCCAACACATCGGAGAGGATGCCCATGTGGGAAACGTCCAGAACGAAATCCTCCGAGATCTCGCGAAGGCTCTTTGCGGCAAGCAAAAGAACCTCGCAAAGACAGTAGGTGTCGATGTCGCCAATGCACTCTGCGCCTACCTGCATGATCTCGCGGAAGGAATCCCCTCCACGGGAAACGCGATAGACATTCTCATTGTAGAAGACCTTGTCAATACCGGTCGCGGATTCCCGGCGGTTTTTGACAATGGAAAGCGTTACGTCCGGCTTGAGTGCCATGAGCTTGCCGTCGGTGTCGGTAAAGGTGATGACGTGATCCGAGAGCAGAAAGCTTTTGTTTCGAACGTAAAGATCGTATTCCTCGAACTTGCTCATCTTATAATGGCGGTATCCGTATTGACGGAAAAGCCCGCGCAGACGAAAGATCGCCTTTTCATCATCCTTGAGCAGCACATTTGCAATGGTATTCATATCTGCTTTCCCTCTCCTCTTTCAAGAGCGCGCCGATAGCCACCCTTGCCATAGACCAGGCATTTGTTTACACGGCATATCGTGGCAGTGCTGGCACCCGTTTCGCGGGAGATCACCTGATAGCTTTTTCCTTCCTTGAGAAGCCTTGCAACGCAAAGCCGCTGGGAAAGATCCTGTAGCTCCTTGATGGTACAAAGGTCCTCAAGAAGCGCCTCACATTCCTCCTCGGTCTGCAGGCTCAAAAGCGCACGGTAAAGCGCCTTGATGGGTTGGCTTTGTTCCTGTTTCATCCGTGTTTTTCTCCTCCGCTTTAATTGTTTACCATTTTACCACGCTAAAGTGATTCTGTCAAGGCTTTTTTCTTATTTTTCAAGGTCTTTTGGCATTTTTATAAATATTTACAAAAAGAGTCCTTTGCATTCTCCTCTTTCTGTCGATCCTCGCAAAAAAGAACAGATCCGTTCTGTAAGCATTACAGAACGGATCTGTTCAAAGTATTCATTTGACGGATGGTTCCTGCCCATCGATCCTCTGCTTCTTGGCATCCTTGCCATGAAGATCGACCTTGGAGCGATTTTTCTCGCCGTGCATCAGGCAGCCTGCACCGCCAATGCATCCGCCGTTGCAGACCATTCCCTCTACAAAGTTGGCCGTAAGGAGGTTCTTGCTCTTTTTGAGCAGAGCCACACGGCAGGCCTCGATGCCGTCGCAGACCTCGGGGCGGAAATCAAAGGTTTCCATTCCCTGCTCACGCAACGCCTCGCTCACCGCCTCGCTCAATCCACCCGTACGGGCCAGAACGCGGCCGAAATAGGAGGCATCCTCCATAGGTGTTTCTTCCAGAACGGTCACGTCGATGTCGCGGCTGTCCAAAAGCGCCTGCAGCTCCTCAAAGGTGATAACCGCGTCGATCCAGGGACGAACCTCTACCCTTTGTGCCTCGACCTTCTTGGCCGTGCAAGGGCCGATAAATACTACGCGGGCGGTAGGATCCTTCTCCTTGATAAGCCGTCCCACCCGCGCCATGGGAGAGGGTGAGGAGGAGAGATGCTCCACAAGCGCAGGGAATCCCTTTTTGATGTATTCGACGAACGCGGGACAGCAGGAGCTGGTCAAGAAGCCCTTTTCGGCAAGCTCCTTCGCCTCCTCCATGGCAACGAGGTCGGCACCGAGCGCCACCTCCACCGCTCCGTAGAAGCCCATGCGGTGCAATCCCGTGATAACCTGACCGAGCTTGGCGTAAGAAAACTGCGTGGCGATCGCAGGAGCGACCACAGCATAGACCTTGTAGCGACTGTTCCCTTCACTTTTCTTGATCAGGTCAATGGCGTTCAGAATATAGGACTTATCCGAGATCGCGCCGAAGGGACACTGATACACGCAGGCACCGCACTCGATGCATTTGCTATTATCGATGCTGGCCTCCTTATCGTCATTGATGACAATGGCCTTGACCTTGCAAGCATTCTGGCAGGGACGCTTGCGGTTGACGATGGCCGTGTAGGGACAGACCTTGGCGCAGGCGCCGCACTCGATGCACTTGGATTTGTCGATGTGCGCTACGTGATTGTGGTCAAAGCGGATCGCTCCGCGCGGACAAACGTCCTCACATCGGTGCGCAAGACATCCGCGGCAGGCGTCCGATACCTCATATCCGCCCGCGGGACATTCGTCGCAGGCAATCCCGATGACCTCAATGACGTTTGGATTGCTCTTTGAGCCTCCCATGGCCAGCTTGACGCGCTCGGCAAGGATCGCCCTTTCCTTATAGACGCAGCAACGCATGGTTGGCGTCTTCCCCGGGACGATCATCTTGGGAATATCCAAAACGGTTTCCTGCAGGGTGTTGCTCCAGGCCTGTCTTGCAACCTCGCGCAGAACCTTGTACTTCAAATGTTGAATCTTTGTATCAAATTTTCTGATCTTATCACTCATAATCCTCTACCGTATTTATACACGAAAGTAAAAATTCCCGCTCCTCCGGCTCGCCCTTAACGCTCTGGGAGGCCGCCACGATGGGAAGCCAACGGCGCACGTAGCACTCGTCGATTCCGGTCTTCTCACAGAAGATCGCAAGATAGGTTGAGGCTCCCTCGTGATCTCCCTCGAGGGAAAGCCGCAGGAAGGTCCGCGCCGCATCGGCAGAGGCATTTCCCTGCGTTGCGTGCGACCAATCGAGAATATAGGGGATTCCGTCGGGGGTAAGAATCACGTTGGAGGGGATAAAATCACCGTGGCACAGCTTGCTGTGCTTGGACATCTTTTCAAGGCGCATGTGCAGATCGTACCGTGTGGTAGCATCCAGATCGGTCTGGCAGATCTTACGGTGCATCTTGTCGATCAGCTTGTTGAGCAGGGGGCTGCTCTTGGTATGCACCTCCATTTGCAGATCGACCAAAAGCGCAAGGTATTCTGCCTTTCGCTCCGGCTCCTCCTCGATGTGCTGGGCCAGCGTTTTTCCTTCGATAAAATCCGAAACAATCGCCCAGCGCCCGTCAATCGTCAGGACCTCCCGCACGCCGGGAATATGCAATCCCGTTTCCTCGATCCGCGCCTGGTTGAGCGCCTCGTTGAGAATATCTGCCTTGGAATACCCAAGGTCAAAGAGCTTGACGCAGGCATCCCCCTCGCGATAGATCTGCTTGCGGGGGCGGGTTGCGATCAGCTGCTTCCATTCCATATGTTGTTTTCCTTCCCTTTTATTGTAGTTCTTCGGTTTTTCTCTACTCATTATACAAGATTTTTTCAGAAAAAGCAAGGAGCAACGCTCATTTTTCATTGTTTATCTTTTAACAGACAAAAAAAGAAGCCTTTCTCTCTCCGCGCAGAGAGAAAGAAAAAAGGGGAAAAAAGCGAAAATGCCTATTGACAAGCCAAAAAAAAGGTTGTAAAATAAGGAGCATAGATATCAAGACCGAGGCTGCATGGCATCCTGCGCCCGAAGGCGGCGCGTTCGGCAGAAAGGAAACGTATCACTATGTCACAGAAACAAATCGATTGGTCCACTCTCGGATTTGGCTACATCAAAACGGATAAGCGCTTTGTCGCAACCTATAAGGACGGCAAATGGAACGAGGGCGAGCTGGTGGAGGACGAAACCATTGTTCTGCACGAGTCTGCCTGCGTCCTGCAGTATGCACAGACGGTTTTTGAGGGTCTGAAGGCCTACCGCACCAAGGACGGAGAGATCGTCTGCTTCCGCCCTGATCTGAACGCCTCGCGCATGGCAGAGTCCTGCCGCCGTATGCGGATGCCCGTCTTCCCCGAGGAAAAATTCGTGGAGGCCGTGATCAAAACCGTCAAGGCGAACGCCGACTGGGTTCCTCCCTACGGCTCGGGTGCATCCCTTTACATCCGCCCCTATCTCTTCGGCAGTGACGCCGTTATCGGTGTGAAGCCCGCAACCGAATATCAGTTCCGCATCTTCGTCACCCCCGTAGGCCCCTACTTTAAGGGTGGCGTAAGACCTCTGACCCTGCGCATCAGCGACTACGACCGTGCCGCACCCCGCGGAACCGGTCACATCAAGGCAGGCCTCAACTACGCTATGAGCCTCTTTGCCATTGTGGATGCACACGAGCAGGGCTATGACGAGAACCTCTACCCCGACTCCCAAACCCGCTCCTACGTGGAGGAAACGGGAGGCGCAAACGTTCTGTTCGTGACGAAGGACGGAAAGGTCGTCACGCCTAAGTCGAACACCAT
>JAFOGE010000203.1 GCA_017386965.1 Clostridia bacterium | reverse complement strand
ATCTCTCCGTCGGAAAAGCAGCTTGCAAAGCAATCATGCTCCTCCAGGATACGGACGGCTTTCCTTGAATCCACTCCACGAAAGAGCGGGGATGCCAAAATTCGTTTCCACTCCGTCTTCGATAAAGCCACAAAATCACTCCTAACTGTATCATTCGGGACATTATACCATGAATATTGCAATTTGTCAATAGCGTTTTTGCTAAATTCTTGATTTTTTGATTTGAAAATATATATCTTAAAGACATCTCCTGTTTTTTGATGCCTTTTTCAAAAAAGGCTTTACATTTTTGCTTTTCTATTGTATAATGAATATGTAAAAACAAACGATCGGAGGTCTTGACATGACTTTAGTAATTCTGGCTGCGGGAATGGGCTCCCGCTATGGAGGCATGAAGCAGCTTGATCCCATGACCGACCATGGGGAATTCATTATCGATTTCTCTATTTATGACGCGATTCGCGCAGGATTCGATCACGTGGTTTTCATCATCAAAGAAGAAAACCTGGAGCTTTTCCGTGAGAGCATCGGCAAACGCATCGAGAAGAAGATCCGAGTTTCCTACGCCTTCCAAAAGGCGGACGACCTTCCCGCAGGTTTTTCTGTTCCCGAAGGAAGAATCAAGCCTTGGGGAACCGCCCAGGCAATCTACTGCGTGCGCGACATTGTCAAGGATCCCTTTGCGGTGATCAACGCGGACGATTTCTATGGCAGAGATACCTTCCTGCAGCTTGCAAAGCACCTTTCCTCGCCCTCCAAGAATGAGGTCGTGCATTGCATGGTCGGCTTCCGCCTTGGAAATACCCTTACCGAGAACGGAACCGTTTCGCGCGGCTATTGCATCGTGGATGAGAACGGAATGCTGGATAGCGTTACGGAACTGACCAAGATCAAGAAGAAGGCCGACTGTGCTGCCTATCTGGATGCCGACGGAGAAACCTGGATCGATCTTCCGTTTGACAGCATCGTATCCATGAATTGCTGGGGCTTTACTACGGAGATCCTCGGAGAGCTGGAGAAGGATCTGATCGATTTTCTGGCAGACACCGCAAAGGATCCTCTGAAATCCGAATGCTACCTTCCCATGGCGGTGGATGCGCAGCGCAAGCGCGGATGCTGCAAGGTAAGAGTGTATCCGACCTCTTCCGTTTGGCAGGGTGTCACTTATGCTGAGGATAAGCCCGGCGTTAAAAGCGCAATCCGTGCTCTGATCGAGCAAGGGGAATATCCCGAGCAGCTTTGGAAATAAATCATAAGTAAAGAAAGGCGAAAATAGAAAATGTCTATTTTGATTACGGGTGGAGCCGGCTTTATTGGTTCCCATACAGCCGTCGAATTTCTGAATGCAGGGTACGACATTGTCATCGTGGATAATTATTGCAACAGCAGCCCCTTGGCCATCGAGCGCATCAAGGCCATTACGGGAAAGGACTTTCCCGCATACGAGGTGGACCTTTGCGACAAGAACGCTCTGGAAGCCGTGTTTCAAAAGCATCCCGAGATTGACTCCGCGATTCATTTTGCAGGCCTTAAGGCAGTTGGTGAATCCGTGCAAAAGCCGGGACTCTACTATTATAACAATCTCTTGAGCACGTTGAATCTGATCGATCTGCTTGCAAAATACGATGCAAAGCGTATTGTATTCAGCTCCTCTGCAACCGTTTACGGAAAGCCCGAAACCGTTCCGATCCGCGAGGATTTCCCGCTTTCGACCACCAATCCGTACGGCGAAACAAAGCTTATGATCGAGCGCATTCTTGCTGACGTTTGGGTTTCCGATCCCGCGTGGAGTGTTTCGATCCTTCGTTATTTCAATCCCATCGGTGCGCATAAAAGCGGATTGATCGGCGAGAATCCCAGAGGCATTCCCAACAATCTTTTGCCTTACGTTGCAAAGGTTGCCGCGGGACAGCTCCCATATCTTTCGGTCTTCGGAAACGATTATAACACGAAGGATGGCACCGGTGTGCGCGATTATATTCACGTTGTGGATCTGGCAAAGGCACATTTGAAGGCACTGGAGCGTGCCGAGAAGGTGACCGGTGTGGAGCATTTCAACATTGGAACGGGAACCGGCTATTCCGTTTTGGAGATCGTCAAGGCATATGAAAAGGCAACCGGACTCAAAGTGGAATATCGCATCGCCCCCCGCCGTCCCGGTGACATTGATACCTGCTATGCAGATCCTCAAAAAGCTTATGAGGTGCTTGGATGGCGCGCCGAAAACGGAATTGACGAAATGTGCGAGGACCTCGCAAACTGGACGAAAAAGAACCCCAACGGCTACGAGGAAGCTGAAAAATGATTCAGAAGCAATACTTTGGTACCTTAACCGGGCATGGGGAAGTGTTCAGTTATTTGCTGCGCAACCAAAGCGGAATGTCCGTACGGATTCTGGAGCTTGGCGGAGCCATTATGGAGCTGAAGGTTCCCGACCGCATCGGCCGTGTTGCCGACGTCGTATCCGGTTACGATTCCTTGCGCGACTATATGCTTGACACAACCTACTTCGGTGCATTGATCGGCCGTGTCGCCAACCGAATCGCAAACGGGGAATACACCCTCGGCGGCAAGTCCTATTCCGCATTCGTCAATAACGGACCTTGCTCGCTTCATGGTGGAAAGATCGGCTTCTCGCACCGCATCTGGTCGGTCAAGCCAATCGACGGAGAAGAGCCAAGGTTGATCCTTGCACTGCATTCTCCGGACGGAGAGGAAGGATACCCGGGAAATCTGGAGGTTACCGTCACCTACACGCTGCTTTCCTCCAATGCGCTCTCTATCCATTATGAAGCAAAGACCGACCGCAGAACGCCGGTCAATCTGACCAATCATGCGTATTTCAATCTTGGCGGTTATGCCTCCGGGACCATCTTTGACCATGTTCTGCGCATTGATGCCGACCGCTACATTCCGACCGATGGCGATCTGATCCCCACCGGTGAGATCCGCTCGGTGAAGGGAACCCCCTTTGATTTTCGGGAACCAAAAACCGTTGGGCGAGATTTTTACACGGATAGCGAGGATCTGCGTCTTGCAGGCGGATACGATCACTGCCTCTGCTTTACCGATGGCGAAACGCGCGAACCGACGTTGCGAATGGAAGCCTATGAGCCAAACAGCGGACGCTTGATGCAGGTTTATACAAATCAACCCTGCGTACAGCTCTATAGCGGAAATTTCCTTAACAATGCGGAGCATCCGCAAAAGGGAGGATACCCACAGATTCCGCAGACTGCATTTTGTCTGGAAACACAAAAGATGCCGGATGCGATCAACCGCGAGCAATTCGACGACGTGATCCTATCTCCCGACGAGATTTACGATTATACAACGATCTACAAATTCTCGGTTCGATGATCAAAAAACATACTGTCTTCAAGGAAGCTTTTTTGAAAAAAAGCTTCCTTTTTGCATATGCGAAAACCGATTTTCATAGTGTACAATGAGGTGATCGATATGAAAATCAAATTGTTTCTGCAAAAAATATTCATTTTGCTGGCCGCTTTTTGCGTATTTCTTTCTCAAATGGGAGGAATTATCGCCCACGGTGAAGACCTTAAAACGAAGGAGGATGCACTCTCTCCGTTTGCCGCCGAAGAGGGATCCTTGCATCTTGCATGCAAAAGTGCAATTCTGATGGAGGAAAGCACCGGTGCGATCCTCTACACGCAAAATATTCACGAATCGCTTCCGCCTGCCTCTGTAACCAAGATCATGACCTTATTGCTCGTAATGGAATCCCTGGAAGCAGGCGTTTTGCGGCAGGATGACCTGATCTCTGTTTCCGCAAATGCAGCCTCAATGGGGGGATCACAGGTCTATCTGAAGGAAGGGGAACGCATGAGCGTTGAGGATCTTCTGAAAAGTGTCGTGATCGCCTCTGCAAACGATGCCGCCGTTGCGCTCGCCGAGGCGGTTGCGGGAAGTGTTTCCGCCTTTGTCGAACGAATGAACACACGGGCAAAGCAGCTTGGAATGAAGGATACCACCTTCGAAAACGTCACCGGCTTGGATGACACCGCCACAAATCATTTGACCAGTGCTCATGATATTGCGCTTATGTCGCGGGAATTGATACGGCACGCAGAAATTTTGAAATACAGCTCGATCTGGCTGGATACGATCCGTGACGGAGCCTTTGGTCTAACCAACACAAACCGCTTGGTTCGCTTCTATTCCGGTTGCACAGGATTGAAGACCGGATCCACCTCCAAGGCCGGGTTCTGTATCAGCGCAACCGCCAAGCGCGACGGATTATCGCTTATCTGCGTTATTATGGGGGCCGAAACGAGAGATATGCGAAATGCTTCCGCAACGGCACTTCTGGATTGGGGATTTGCCAATTTCGGCCTTTATACGCTTTCCGAAACTCCTCTCGATCCAATCCCCGTCAAGGGGAGCGCGAAGGACGCATGCCCCATATCCTGTGATTCTTTCTCTTGTGTTCTTCCAAAGGACCGCGTCCATTCCGTTGAAATGAGAACCAACCTTCCGGATTCGCTTAGGGCACCCTTAAAAAAGGGAGAGCCCATAGGATGTATCGAATTCCTTTCCGATGGTAAGGTTATCGGTAATGTTCCTGTGTTTTGCACAGAGGACATTCCCGTCTTCCATTTCTTTCAAGTTTTACGCAGGATTGTAGCTAAATTTTTATTGATCTAAATGAGTAAAAAGTCAAAAAAAGAAAGAAAAAGGACTTGTATTTTTATCGGGAATGTTGTATAATAATTACTGTTATATTTTTCGAAAGCAAAGGACGGTTTTTCCATGGCAATTCAATTAAATGACCGCTACACCTCAACATTTCTTTCCGAAAAGGACCTGAAGGAAATCCAACCCGCAGTAACAGCTGCTCACAAAACACTCCGCGAAAAAAGTGGTGCAGGGAACGATTTTCTCGGTTGGGTCAATCTTCCGGAGGATTATGATAAAGAAGAATTTGAGCGTATTCGCAAATGCGCTGCAAAGATCCAAAAATCCTGTGATATTCTCGTTGTAATCGGAATCGGTGGCTCCTATCTTGGCGCGCGCGCCGTTATCGAATACATCAAATCCCCTCTCTATAACAATCTGAAAAAGGATACGCCCGACATCTACTTTGCCGGCAATTCCATCAGTTCAACCGCACTCAATGAGCTTCTTGCGATCTGTGAAGGAAAAGACGTTTGTGTAAATGTCATTTCCAAATCCGGCACCACCACGGAGCCCGCAGTCGCCTTCCGCGTATTCCGTGCTCTTTTGGAGCAGAAGTATGGAAAAGAGGGCGCAAGAGAGCGTATTTTCGTTACCACTGACCGCGCAAAGGGAACCCTGAAGCAGTTTTCTACCGATGCGGGATACGAAACCTTTGTGGTTCCGGATGATGTTGGCGGACGTTTTTCCGTTCTGACCGCAGTCGGACTTCTCCCGATCGCTGCCGCAGGCATTGACATCGATCAGCTGATGGCAGGCGCGGCAGCCGCAAGTCATGCCTACACCGATCCCGACATTACCAAGAACGATTGCTATCGCTACGCAGCCATCCGCAACCTGCTCTACCGTCAGGGAAAGACCGTAGAGATCCTCACCGCCTACGAGCCCTTCTGTGCAATGCTCAACGAGTGGTGGAAGCAGCTGTACGGAGAGAGCGAGGGAAAGGATCAAAAGGGTATTTTCCCGGCATCCGTTATTTTCTCTACCGATCTTCATTCTCTGGGACAGTTCATTCAGGACGGTAACCGTATTCTCTTTGAAACCGTTTTGGCAATTCAAAATACGGGAAGCAGCTTCGCGATCCCGAACGATCCCGCAAACATCGACGGCCTCAACTTCCTCTCCGGCATGGATCTGGATGACGTGAAAAAGACCGCAATGCAGGGAACCGTGCTTGCTCACGTGGATGGCGGCGTTCCGAATCTTTTAATCGAGATCAGCGAAAAGAACGAGTTTGTTCTCGGAGAGCTGCTCTACTTCTTTGAGCTGGCCTGTGCCATCTCCGGATATATCCTCGAGGTCAATCCCTTCAATCAACCCGGAGTAGAGGCCTATAAGAAGAATATGTTCGCTCTTCTGGGCAAGCCCGGCTATGAGGATCTGCGCTCGGATCTGGAGAAAAGATTGCAAAATTCCTAATATATAGCAGAATTTTCATAATATCGACGAGAAAACCCCTTGACTTTGTTATGGAAATTTGTTATAATGAAACTACAAGGACGGTTGCTTTGCACCGTTTGAATTGTGGGAGGTATAATTACATGTTAAAATTAATCGTCGGAGTAAAAGGTACCGGTAAAACCAAAGCCCTGATCAACCTGGTCAACGGTGCGCTTGAAGTAACCAAGGGCGACGTTGTTTGCATCGAAAAGGGTGTCAAGCTCAGATATGATATCAAGCCGACTGCTCGGTTGGTAAATGTAGAAGAATATATGATTTCGGACGCAAAATCCCTCTATGGCTTTATCGCCGGAATTCTTTCCAGCAACCATGACGTAACCGACCTTTTTGTGGACGGTACTTTGAAGATCTGCGGAGATCTCGCTTCCTTCGAGGCGCTGGCTCCCGATCTCGACAAGCTGGCTACGAAGCTGAACATCAACCTTGTAATGACCGTTTCCGCTCCCTTGGAGGGCGCTTCTGAGGTCATTCGCAAGTTTGCTTGATCCCATACCGAAGTTCCAAACAGGGAACCATTTCCGCAGTTCTGCCAGAATCCTTGCAGAACTGCGGTTCTTTTCATGAAATTCGTAGAAAGGAGGAAGATTTATGATTCTGATCATCGCGGAAAAGCCAAGCCTTGGAAGAAATATTGCAGCCGGCATAGGCCAAATGCAAAAACGCCAGGGATATCTGGAGGGAAACGGATACTTGATTACGTGGGCATTCGGACATCTTTTTTCTTTGTGCGATATTGAGTCCTATACGTTCTCACAAGAAAAGGGACCCATCCGTTGGAAAATGGACAATCTTCCTTGCTTTCCTGAGGAATTTCTGTTCGAGCTTCGTCTGGGTGCTGACAAAAAGCCGGATGAAGGGATCCGCCGTCAGTTCTCCGTGATCGAAGCCCTGTGTAACCGTCCCGACGTGGATACGATCGTCAACGCAGGGGACGCCGACCGAGAGGGCGAGATCATCGTGCGGCTTTGCATCCAGCACGCCCTCAAAACCCACAAGACGTTGAAACGGCTTTGGTTACCCGATCAAACGCCGCAGACGGTCGCAAGCGCTCTGAAGGAAATGAAGGACGAAGAGGAATATAACGCTCTTGCGGACGAAGGGTTTGCCAGAACCTATATTGACTGGCTCTACGGTGTCAACCTGACCCGTTATGCTACCTTAAAGACAGGAACACTGCTTCGCGTCGGCCGCGTAATCGTTCCCATTGTCAAAGCAATTTACGACCGTGATCTTTCGATCCGCAATTTTGTCCCGGGGAAGTATTATTCGCCGGTCAGCAAGGAAAAGACAAACGACGAGATCGTAGAATTGACCTCTAAAAAGCGTTTTGAAGCAAATGAGCTGCAGTCCGCCTCGGCACTTTGCGAGCTCTATAACCGAACCGGTGCATACGTCAAGGACGTCAAGCAAAAGAAGGATCGCCTCTCTCCTGGAAAGCTCTATTCGCTCTCTAAGCTCCAAAACGTTCTTGGAAAGAAATATAAAATGTCCATGCAGGAAAGCCTTACGATCGTGCAAGGCCTCTATGAAAAGGGATATTTGACCTACCCGCGTACCAATTCGGAGTACCTTGCAACGGCAGAGAAGGGAAAAATCCGGAAGATTCTTGAGAGCTGTGCCAAGATCGGTTACCCCGTAACCTTTAAGGACCATAAGGGAATCTTTGACGACAGTAAGATCGAATCGCACTCCGCTCTGACTCCAACCTATAAAATTCCGGAGAAGTCGCAATTGACCGAGCGCGAAATGCAGGTGTATTCAACTGTATTCCGACGCTTTGTTGCGGTTTTCTGCGCCGAGGATTGCGTTGTTTTCAAAACCGAGATCACGGTTTCGGTAGGAGATCTGGAAACCTTCCTCCTCAAGGGCATGACCATGCTTGAGAAGGGGTGGACAAAATACGACGATTACAATCAAAAGGACAAAATCTTGCCCAATCTGCAAAAGGGCGATCCTGTCAATATTCTTTTCCGCCCTATGGAAAAGGAAACCACGCCACCCAAGCACTATACCATTGAAACGCTGAACAATTACCTTAAAAACCCTTTTAAGGACGAAAAGAAGGCTGCAAAGGAATCCTCGGAAAACGACGAGAATGAACAGCAGGACGATAGCGAGGATTACCGTGCGATCTTTGAGGGATTGGAGCTTGGGACCGAAGCAACGCGAACGGGTATTATTGACAATGCGCGAAAAAGCGGATATATT
Source organism: Clostridia bacterium (assembly GCA_017386965.1). Lineage (GTDB taxonomy): Bacteria > Bacillota > Clostridia > Oscillospirales > CAG-272 > UMGS1865. The sequence goes on along the minus strand of JAFOGE010000203.1, from coordinate 8,600 downwards.
GATCTGAAAAAGGATGTATACACCATTCTCCCGGGAGGAGAGTTTTTAATCGAATCCCTGTTGCAAATGCAGATCTCGATGGATAAATACAAGACCTCTGAGCTTGGACAAGCACTCAAAAAGGTCTATCGCGGAAGCATGACTGTAAAAGAAAGCGTTGGTCTTGCGGAGCGTGAGATTCGTGAGATCTTTGATAAAAAGATCGATCCGAGCTTCGCAAAGGACTCTGAGATCGGATTTTTCGGGGACACTGTCGCCAAGTGTCCGCTCTGCGGACGTGAGGTGAAGCGTCAAAGAACCTTCTACGGATGTTCCGGATACAAGGAAGGGTGCAAATTTGCGGTCAATACCCGTATTTGCAATCGCACGATCTCAATTCATCATCTGCGGGAACTGACAGAAAACGGATCCACCGCCATTATAAAGGGATTTATCTCTCCAAAAAGCGGAAAAAGCTTTGATGCTGCGCTCAAGCTGGAAAACGGACGTGCCGTGTTCGATTTTCAAAAACGCCAGACCAACGGGGTTATCAATCCCAATCTGCCGATTTGGGATGGAGAAGGCCCTCCGCTGCCGGACGATCCGCCTCCCGTATACCGATAAAAAAAGCAGGCGTGCGAAGCTCTAACGCCTCGTTTTGAGAAAGGGACTGCCTCAAGTTGTTCACTTGAAACAGTCCCTTTTTTATTGGATCACTACTGCTTGATACAGATGAAATAAATTTGGCGGCCCCAAACGAAATTTGAGACCGCCAATAAAGACATCGCAGATTCTTATCTTGCGGAAAGAACGTTCTGTTCGTAATCCTGAACAGCCTTGAACCAGCTCTCGTCGCCTGCAATGCCGGCACGAGCGCAAAATTCGTTCCAAACGTCGCCGATCGGATAGAACTTCATTTCCTCCTGCAGCATCATCAGCTCGGTGAACTGAGAAGCATCCTGCAGCTTCTTGAGCTTCTCATTGGGAAGCAGAAGAGCATTCAAAAGTGCCTTCTGAACCGAACGCATACCGATTACCCAAGCTGCGATACGGTTGATGGAAGCATCGAAATAGTCGGTTGCAAGAATCACGCGATCCAGAGCATCGTTGCGAACGACCTCCTTGAGGATCTCCTGCGTTTCATCATCATAACGGACCACGTGGTCGGAATCCCAACGAACACCGCGCGTCACGTGCAGAGCGAGCTTCTCGTTGAAGCAGAGAAGTGCGGAGATCTTGTCCGAAACGACCTCGGTGGGATGATAGTGACCGTTGTCCATCAGCGGAACGATACCGCGCGTGGTGGAGTAGGAAAGCGTAAACTCCGCAGAGCCTGCCGTGTAGGACTCAAATCCGATACCGAACACCTTGGATTCCAGCGTTACGTAAACCAGATTCTTGTCATATCCGCATCCCAGGATCTTGTCCAGAGAATCCATGTAACGCATTCTCGGGCCGAGGCGGTCGGCGGGAATATCCTTCAGACCGTCGGGAATCCAGATGTTCATCAAGCAGGGCATACCGGTTTCACGTGCGAAATACTCGGAAATGCGGATGCAGGCAATGCCATGACGGATCCAGAATGCACGGATCTCCTCATCGGGATTGGTCAGAGTACCGTTTGCGGCAAGAGGATGGGAGAAATAGGTCGGATTGAAATCCAAGCCGAGTCCGCGTGCCTTTGCATAATCTACCCAAGGACGGAAATGCTCGGGCTTGATCTGATCTCTGTCCGCAATGTTGCCATCCGGATAGATGCCATAGCAAGCATGAACGTTGATCTTATGCTTTCCGGGAATGAGAGAAAGGGCCTTATCCAGATCCTGCATCAGCTGCTCGGGATTGGTAGCCGCACCGGGATAGTTACCGGTCGTCTGAATACCGCCGGTCAACTCACCTGCATTTTCAAAGCCTTTTACATCATCGCCCTGCCAGCAATGCATGGAAATCGCAACCTTGGAAAGCTTTTCAATGGCAGCCTCGGTGTCAACACCGGCTGCTGCATAACGTTCCTTTGCAATTTGATAGAGTTCTTTTTGGGTCATGGGAAACCTCCGTATAAATTTATTTTCATTCGTTACCTTCTATTATAGTGAAAAAACCGTTTTTTTGCAATACCTATTGAAAAAACAGAAAATATGACCCCTAATCAGAAAAAATGTCCCTTCCTGTTGCATTTTTATCCAAAACATTTTGACAAAAAAGAGGCAAAAAAGCGCGCTTTTTTATGCAGATATATAAGAAAGTAAAAATAATATTGGAAAATATTCAAATATGCTTGACAAAATACAGAAAATCAAGTATAATATCTGCATAATTGGTGAATTGTTTAGAATTTTTATTCATTTTATTCATTTGAGAGGTTGTCATGGCAAAGATCTTTATTGATGGCAGCGCCGGAACCACCGGACTGCGTATTCGGGAGCGACTGTCCGAGCGCAAGGACATCTCCTTAATCACTCTTTCGGATGCGGATCGCAAGGATCCGAATGCCCGAAGAGAAGCGATCCGGCAAGCAGACGTCGTTTTCCTTTGCTTGCCCGACGATGCCGCACGCGAGTCGGTTGCTCTTGCGGAGAACTCTAATGCCGTCATCATTGATACCTCGACCGCCCATCGCACATCACCGGGATGGACGTACGGAATGCCGGAATTGAAGGGACAGAGAGAACAGATCCGAGCATCCCGCCGCATTGCAAACCCTGGTTGTCACGCAAGCGGATTCGTAGCACTGATCGCGCCGCTCGTCCGAGAGGGACTGCTTCCGGAGGATGCCGCGCTTTCTTGTGTTTCCTTGACCGGATATTCCGGAGGAGGAAAGAAAATGATCGCCGAATATGAATCTGCAAATCGCGATCCGCTTTTGAATGCGCCTCGGATGTATGGGCTGACCCAGCAACACAAGCATCTGAAAGAAATGCAGGCTCTTTGCTCTTTGCAGCAAGCCCCGGCATTCTGTCCGATCGTCGCTCCCTTTTACAGCGGTATGGAGGTAACCGTTCCGCTCTTCGGAAAGGCATTCTCCTTGACTCCGGACAAGCTTGCCGAATGCTATGCGTCCTATTATCAAGAAGGGCTGATCCGGTTCTTGCCGAATGCCGACGAATCCGGATTTCTCTCCGCCGGAGCATTCTCCGGGCTGGACACTATGCAGATCACGGTAGCGGGGAACGAGGATCGCATCCTGCTCGTTGCCAGATTTGACAACCTTGGCAAGGGCGCGTCGGGTGCCGCCATCCAGAATATGAATCTTGTCCTCGGCGTAGAGGAAAGCCTCGGGCTTTCTCTTTGAGAAAAAAGCAATCACAACGGTTAATACACGAAGGAGTTATAGAATGAACATCATCAACGGCGGCGTATGCGCCGCAAAGGGATTTACTGCCAGCGGTATTCACTGCGGCGTTCGTAAAAATCGAACCAAGAAGGATCTTGCTCTGATCTTCAGCGAGAAAAAGGCAACCGCCGCCTCCGTCTATACGACCAATCTTGTCAAAGGCGCACCGCTGACGGTTACGAAGACACACATCGCGGACGGAAAGGCACAAGCCATTATCTGCAATAGCGGGAACGCGAACACCTGCAATGCAAACGGCATCGAGGTTGCAGAATTGACCTGTGCAGCGCTTGCCAAGGAGCTTTCCATTGCTCCTGACGATATCATCATCGCTTCCACCGGCGTCATTGGTCAACCCTTGAATCCAGATCCCATCGTCAATGGAATTCCGCAGTTGGTTTCCAAGCTTTCCAAGGGCGGCTGCGAGGACGCCGCAGAGGGAATTATGACCACTGATACCATCCGCAAGGAAATCGCCGTTTCCTTCCAAATCGGAGATACGACCTGTCACATCGGTGGGATTGCGAAGGGAAGCGGTATGATCCATCCCAATATGGCCACCATGCTGGTCTTCATCACGACCGACGTTGCCATTTCCGCACCGCTTCTGCAAAAAGCACTTTCGACCGATATTGCAAGCACCTTCAATATGATCAGCGTTGACGGCGATACCTCCACAAACGATATGGTTTCCATTCTGGCAAACGGAATGGCAGGCAACCCCGAGATCAAGGAGGAGGGCGAGGCCTTCAACACGTTTATGAAGGCGCTCAACACGGTTACCGTCCATCTTTGCCGTTTGATTGCCGGGGACGGCGAAGGGGCTACAAAGATGCTGGAGTGCCGTGTAAGCGGCGCGGCTGATGAGCAAACCGCAAAAACGGTTGCAAAGAGCGTGATCTGCTCCAGCCTTCTCAAAGCAGCCATGTTTGGCGCGGATGCCAACTGGGGGCGTGTCCTTTGCGCAATCGGTTACAGTGGGGCAGATATTGACGTCAACTGCGTAGACGTCGCTTTCCGCAGCAAAAAAGGAACCGTCGCCGTCTGCAAAAACGGAGCAGGCGTACCCTTTTCCGAGGAGGAGGCAAAGCAGATCCTTCTCGAATCCGAAATCGAAATTCTTGTATCCGTCGGCAACGGCCCCTCCGAGGCAACCGCCTGGGGATGCGATCTGACCTATGATTACGTTAAGATCAACGGCGACTATCGCACTTGATCGGAAAGGATAAAAAATGAATCTTTCGTTCTCTAATGCGCAGCGTGCAGAGGTTCTGACGCAGGCTCTGCCGTACATCAAGCGCTATACGGGAAAGATCGTCGTTGTAAAATACGGTGGAAACGCCATGATCAACGAGCAGCTCAAGCAGCAGGTCATGGAGGACATCGTTCTTCTTTGGCTCATCGGCGTCAAGGTCGTGCTGGTTCACGGCGGAGGCCCTGAGATTAACGATATTATGTCGCGCCTTGGCAAGAAAGCCGAGTTCGTGGACGGCCTACGCGTCACCGACAAGGAAACCGTGGACATCGTACAAATGGTCCTTGCCGGGAAGGTCAACAAGACGCTGGTAAATCTTCTGGAAATGAAGGGCGGAAAGGCGATGGGCATCTCCGGCATGGACGGACGCCTGATCGAATCCACAATGAAGGACGAGCGCCTTGGCTACGTCGGAAAGATCACAAAGATCAACATTAAGCCCGTCGAGGACCTTCTCGAGCGCGGCTATATTCCCGTCGTATCCACGCTCGGATGCGACCGTGAAGGCAACGCCTACAACATCAACGGCGATACCGCCGCCGCATACATTGCAGGCGCGCTCAACGCAAAGCGCTTGATCATGATGACCGATATCGCAGGAATCCTCCGCGACAAGGACGATCCCTCCACGCTCATTCCTCACGTCACCCTCGAGGAAGCGAAAAAGCTCTATGATGAAGGCGTCATTTCCGGCGGCATGATTCCCAAGGTAGATTGCTGCATCGAGGCTATTCAAAAGGGCGTTCAGAAGGTCATTATCATGGATGGCCGCGTTCCGCATTCCATTCTGATGGAGCTGCTGACCGACGAGGGTGCCGGAACCATGGTCACGGGAGGCTGATATGAGCGAGCTTCAAAACAAGGATCAGGCCTATGTAGCAAATACCTACCGGCGGTTTCCCGTAGAAATCGTTTCCGGCAAGGGCTCTATCGTAACGGACACAAACGGAAAGCAGTATATCGATATGGGATCCGGAATCGGCGTGACCTCCTTTGGCATCGCAGATCCGGAGTGGATCGGTGCCGTGACAGAGCAGCTTTCCAAGGTCCAGCATATGTCCAATCTCTACTATACCGAGCCCTGTGCCGCACTTGCAGAGGAGCTTTGCTCACGCACGGGAATGAAAAAGGTTTTTTTCAGTAATTCCGGCGCCGAGGCCAACGAATGTGCGATCAAGGTCGCGCGCAAGTACGCCGCAGAAAAAAAGGGAAGCGACTGCTTCTATATCATCACACTGGAAAACAGCTTCCACGGCCGCACGCTCACCACTCTTGCTGCCACCGGGCAGGACAAGTTCCACCAGCTCTTTCAGCCCTTAACACCGGGCTTTTTGCATACCCCCGCAAACGATTTTGACGCCTTGAAAAAGTTGACCGAGGACTATCCTGTAGCCGGCATTCTTTTGGAATGCGTACAGGGAGAGGGCGGCGTCATTCCGCTGGAAAGAGAATTCCTGCAGCAGGTCGCAAATTTGGCAAAAGAAAAGGACATCCTCCTCTTGATTGACGAGGTGCAAACCGGCAACGGACGCACCGGTTCTCTTTACGCCTATATGCAGTTCGGCATTCAGCCCGACGTCGTTTCCACAGCAAAGGGGCTTGGCGGAGGTCTTCCGCTGGGGGCAACGCTGCTTGGCGAAAAGGCAGAAGCAGTCCTTGGCTTTGGCGATCACGGCTCTACCTTTGGCGGAAATCCGATTGCATGTGCAGGGGCTCTTAATCTCATCCACCGCATCGATCAGGCACTTTTGGATGAGGTGAAGGAAAAGAGCGAATACGTCTTCGACACCTTAAAGAATGCAGAGGGTGTGGAATCCGTCAGCGGACTTGGGCTGATGATCGGCATCAAAACCAAGAAGCCGGCTTCAGAGGTCATTCAGCGTTGCGTCGAGAACGGGGTTCTTTGCCTTTCCGCAAAGGACAAGGTTCGACTCCTTCCCGCGCTCAATATTCCCTTTGAAACACTTAAGCAGGCCGTACAGATCCTTTGCGCGGCTTGCGCTGAATAAGGAGCAGAAATAGAACTATGAACTTAAAAGAAAGAAGCTTTCTGACGCTTCTGGATTTTACCCCCGCAGAGATCGAGGGACTTCTGGATCTGGCGGCAGAATTCAAACAAAAGAAGAAGAACGGCATTCCGCATCGCATCTGCGAAGGGAAGAACATTGCCTTGATTTTTGAAAAGACCAGCACACGCACCCGCTGTGCTTTTGAGGTTGCAGCCGCAGACCTCGGAATGCACCCGGTCTATCTGGACCCCCAGGGCTCACAGATCGGCAAGAAGGAAAGCATTGCAGATACGGCAAGAGTGCTTGGCAGAATGTTTGACGGCATCGAGTATCGTGGATTTGGCCAGGAGATCGTAGAGGACCTCGCAAAATACGCAGGCGTACCCGTATGGAATGGTCTGACCAACGAGTATCATCCCACACAAATTCTCGCCGACTTCCTGACGGTCCGGGAGCATTTCGGAACCCTTGCAGGGAAGAAGCTTGTTTATATGGGCGATGCGCGCTACAATATGGGAAATTCGCTTATGATCGGATGCGCAAAAATGGGAATGCACTTTGTAGCTTGCGCTCCGAAGGCATATTTTCCGTCGGCAGAGCTGGTAAAGGCTTGTCAGACGATCGCCAAGGAAACCGGCGCGATCCTGGAATTTATCGAGGATCCCATCAAAGCAACTGCGAATGCCGACGTGATCTACACGGACGTTTGGGTGTCCATGGGAGAGCCGGATTCGGTCTGGAAGGAGCGTATCGAGGCGCTTTCTCCCTACCGCGTAACGACCGCGCTCATGCAAAACGCAGGACCCCAGTGCCGCTTTATGCATTGTCTTCCCGCATTCCACGATCTGGGAACCACAGTCGGCAAGCAGATCTATGAAAGATTCGGTCTGGACTGCATGGAGGTCACCGACGAGGTATTTGAAAGCGAGGCTTCCATCGTCTTCGACGAGGCCGAAAACCGTATGCACACCATCAAGGCTGTCATGGCCGCAACACTCTGATATTGAAGGGCTGCTTTGAGCATCTGCACAATTAGCGGTAAAATGAGATTAGCCACCACGGTTTTTTCGTGGTGGCTTTTGATATGCAGAAAGCAAAGAAAAGCCCCGCGCGAGGCGGGGCGAGAGGTTATTCGCTTATGAGTTGTTCGATTTCTTTTCGTTGTTCGGTTGTGTACTCATAAACGGTAGCTTTGAACCATTTGGTTTCAACGAAATCTTCTTCAAAAGCATCCATCACTTTTCGTGCAATCCTAAATTGGGAATTGGCTTTTTCGATTTCTCCGATTTCTTTCAAGTGCTTACCTACGACAATCAGCATATCAATCAAATCCTCTGCGGAAAGATTTTTTTGCTTTTGTGCCGCCTCATAGCTATCCTCTCCGTCCAAAAGGGATGCCATCAGCTCCAATTTGGAAAAATAAATTTCGGGAATGATTTCAAGCGTGGGCTTTACCAAATCATTTTGACCATTTTCCTTGTAGCACGATGCAAGAATGCGGCAGGCATCATATTTGACAGAATCATCTTTGGTAGACTCAATGAGGGCCTTACAAAGCGTAATTACCTCATCCGCTCTTGATTGATAATCCAAAGTATAAAGCAGGTTGTTTAATATAATATCATTGCCGGGGAATCTCTGCAAGCCTTCGCGCAAAATACGCTCCGATTCTGCTCCATCCGTGAAACGATATTTATACGCCTCGTGACAGATTGCATCAACCTGCTTTTCCATTTCAAAAAGATTGAAATCAAATAGTTCATCTGTAGAAACACCGAAAAATGAAGCAATTGCGGGTATCATCGTCACGTCCGGCATAGTATTTCCGTTTTCCCATTTCGAAACGGCTTGAAAAGACACACCAAGATAGTTAGCAAAAACCTCTTGGGATATGTTTTTCTGTTTTCTTAAAGATTTTATTTTTTCTCCAAGCTTAATCATTGTTGTTCCTCCAAAATGTTTTGGATCAGCGCTTATCCTACTACTATCATAGCACATTCCTTTGTAAAAACAATAACTCATT
>JAFOGE010000202.1 GCA_017386965.1 Clostridia bacterium | reverse complement strand
GGGAGCGTCAAAGGTCTTGGAGATCTCGATGGAGCGGTCGCCGCGGAAGTTGAAGAAGATCACGCTGTCGCCGTCCTCAACCGTGCCAACGGGCTTGCCATTCTCGGCAATTACGAAGGCGGGAAGATCCTGGTCAATGACCTTCAATTCCTCACGGTAGGTTGTAACGGCCTCGGCGGCAGAGGTGAACTGTCTGCCTTCGCCCAGAACGTGGGTCTTCCATCCTGCCTCAACCATTGCCCAGTTGGCCTCATAGCGGTCCATGGTAATGGTCATACGTCCGCCGCCCGATGCGATCTTAACGTCGTAGCTTGCGTCGCGCAGATCGGCAAGGAAGGCTTCAAAGGGATTGATATAATCGAGCGCGGAGGTTTCTCCAACGTCACGGCCATCCAGGAGAATGTGTACGCGCACGCAGGAAACGCCCTCAGCCTTTGCTTGCTTCAACATGGCCTTGAGATGGTCGATGTGGGAGTGCACGTTACCGTCCGAGAACAGACCCAAAAAGTGCAGGGTAGAGTGGTTCGCTTTTACGTTTGCGATCAGCTCCTGCCAGGTGGAGGAGGTAAACATCTTGCCGCTCTCGATCGAGTTGGATACCAGCTTTGCGCCCTGTGCGAAGACCTGTCCTGCGCCGAGGGCATTATGACCGACCTCACTGTTGCCCATGTCGTCGTCGGAGGGAAGTCCAACGGCGGTGCCGTGCGCCTTGAGGCTGACCATGGGGTAGTTTGCCATGAGGGCATCCAGATTTGGCGTGTAGGCGCCTGCTACCGCGTTGGAAACGGTATCGGGGGCAAGTCCCACGCCGTCCATGACGATGGTAAGAACGGGGCCCTTAACGCCCTTGAATTTTTGCAGTTTTTCCAGTGTTTTGCTCATTTTGTTTCTCCTATGCTTGATTCGTTTTGGCAGAATGGAGCAAGGCTCCAAAATGCCCATATTTCCACAAATACTATTATATCCAAAATCAGGCGGAATGCAAGAGAAAAATAGCATCTTTTTGTATTTTTTTAAAAAATAGTTTATTTTCTATATTCATTATCTGATTTTTATGTTATAATAGAGGTGTAGAATGAAGAAAACGCCAAGCGGGCGGAAAGGAGGAAGAACGATGCGTTACGACGTAGAACGAAGTGCGGTTCTGCTCTCGGTAGGAGAGCTTTGCGAGCTTGCTCTGCGTGCGGGAGATTTGGATCTGCGCGCCGGAAAGGGAAGACGTTCTTCCGCCGAGCGCGCGCTCTTGGGAACACGGATCCATCAAAGGCTGCAGACAGAGAGAGGCGCACGGTATGCAGCAGAGGTGCCCTTGACCAACACCATGCTTCTGGAGGATCTTTGCTATGAGGTGAGCGGGCGCGCAGACGGCATTCTGGCAGGAGAAATTCCGACGGTTGAGGAGATCAAGACCGTTAGCCCGCGCGCCTTCCGTATGCCTCCGCTTGCAGGAGATGAGGCGCAGCTTTTCTGTTATGCCTACTTTCTTTGCAGAGAACGCGGCTTGCAGGAGGTGCGAACGCGTCTGACCTATTACAATACGGAGAGCGAGGAGCTGCGCTCCTTTGATCGCGTATGCTCCGCAGGGGAGCTTCGGGAGTTCTATCTCTCGCTGCTTTCCCGCATATCATGGCGCGCAAGACTGCTCCGGGAGCGTGCGATCGAAAGACTGCCTTCCGCAAAGGATGGAAAATTCCCCTATGCCTCGGTAAGAGAGGGACAGGATCTGCTGATCCGGGAATGCTATCGTGATATTCGGGCAGGAAAGCGTCTTTTCGCGGAGGCACCCACGGGAATCGGAAAAACGCTTTCCACACTCTATCCGGCCGTTCGTGCCATGGGGGACGGCGCATGCGAAAAGATTTTCTACCTAACGGCGAAGGCGTCCACGCGCCGCGAGGCCTACCGCGCCGCCGAGCAGATCTTCCGTGCCGGAGCGCACCTGCGCACGGTCGTACTGACCGCGCGGGAGCAGCTTTGCCGGAACGAGGCGGCACGAAGGGATCCCTGTGGGATCACAGGGCACTGCAATCCCTTGGACTGCCCCTTTGCACAAGGCTTCTTTGACCGATGTGAGCCTGCACTTCAAAAGGCCCTGGACGGAAAGAACGGATTTCCGCGCACCGCCGTTCTGCAGGCCGCGGAGGAGTTTGGCATCTGTCCGTATGAGCTTCAGCTGATGCTTGCAGAGCTTTGTGATATCATCATTTGTGATTACAACTATGTCTTTGATCCTCACGTTTATTTACGCCGGTTCTTTGGAGGGGACGCAAGGGATCTTGGAAACTATGTCTTCCTGATCGATGAAGCGCATAATCTTGGTGACCGTGCCTGTGCGATGTATTCGGCAGAGCTTTGCAATGAGGAGATCGCGCGTGCCTGGCGGATGCTCCCGGCGGAGGATCCCTTGCGAAAGCCCTTGGAGGAGCTTGCCGTGGAGATGCACGGACTTCGCAGGCTTTGTAGGGACAATCTGTTTCGGGATAGCGAGGGAGTTGAGAGAGGCTATTACATCAGCCGCAATCCCATGGAGCAGATCAGCAAGCGGATCAGCGGGGTTCGGGGAGCCATCGAGAGGGCACTTTTCCTTGGGAAGACAGGGGATGTGACGCCCCTTTTGGAGAGGCTTTCCACCGCGATGCGGCATTACGAAACGGTTTCGGAATACTATGACGAGTCCTTCTTGACCTTCCTGGAGGTCAAGGGGGACGCCAGAACGCTGCGGCAAATCTGCCTGGATCCGTCCAAGGTTCTGGATGCCTGCCTTTCACGCGCACGCGCGGCCGTGCTTTTTTCGGCAACCCTGACACCGCAGGATTACTTTGCGGATATACTGGGAGGGGGGAAGGATGCGATCCGTTTGTCCCTGCCGTCCCCCTTTCAAAAGGAGCATTTTTGTCCGGTCGCCGTTACCTCGGTCAGCACGCGGTTTGAGGATCGGGAAAAATCCTATAAAAAGATCTGCGCCCTGATCGCCGCTACGGTTTCGGCCAAGGCAGGTAACTATATGGTTTATTTCCCATCCTACCGATACATGGAGGAGGTCCTTCGTATTTTTAAGGAGCGATACCCGAAGGTCAGCACTGTGGTACAGAAGAGGGAAATGTCGCAGGGCGAGAAGGAACGCTTTTTGGATGCTTTTCGGGACGATGAGAAGCTGCGCATCGGATTCTGTGTACTGGGAGGCTCCTTCTCCGAGGGCGTGGATCTGCCGGGAAGACGTCTGATCGGCACGGTCATCGTGGGCACGGGAATGCCCGGAATCTCCAATGAGCGGAACATCCTAAAGGAGTATTACGATACCACGCGCGAGCGAGGCTTTGACTATGCCTACGTCTATCCGGGTATGAACCGCGTTCTGCAGGCGGCGGGACGGGTGATTCGGCGGGAGGAGGACTGCGGCGTGGTG
>JAFOGE010000201.1 GCA_017386965.1 Clostridia bacterium | reverse complement strand
TGTACTATAACAAAGTGGAAATATGCGGAGTCAACACCTCCGAACTCAAGGTGCTTAGCGACGAGGAAAAGCGCGATCTCCTCAAACGGACGCGCGCCGGGGATGATGCGGCGAGGCGTGAGCTGATACAGGGGAATCTGCGTCTTGTCCTTTCGATCGTACAACGCTTCTCCGGACGCCGTGAGAATATGGACGATCTGTTTCAGGTGGGCTGCATTGGACTGGTGAAGGCGGTGGACAACTTCAACGTGGAGATGGACGTCAAATTCTCCACCTATGCCGTTCCCATGATCATTGGCGAGATTCGTCGCTATCTGCGTGACAACAACGCCATTCGCATCAGCCGTTCCATTCGGGACCTGGCCTACCGCGCCTTGCAGGCAAGGGAGGAGCTGATCGCCTTGAAGGAATGCGAGCCATCGGTTGAGGAGATCGCCGCACGGCTCGGGGAGCGAAAGGAAAGCGTTTTGCACGCCATGGAGGCTATCGTAGAGCCAATTTCGCTTTATGAGCCTGTCTATAATGACAATGGTGATGCGCTCTATCTGATGGACCAGCTCTCGGATACCTCCGGGACGGATGAGTCCTGGCTGGAGAATATCGTGCTACGTGAGGCAATTAAGGGGCTGAACGAGCGGGAGCGGAGGATCATTCAGCTTCGCTTCTACAAGAACAAGACGCAGATGGAGATCGCGGAGGAGATCGGGATCTCGCAGGCGCAGGTTTCGCGCCTGGAGAAGGGGGCGCTCGAAAAGATGCGAAAGCATTTTTGAAGGTCTTGACTTTTTCTACCCCCTGTGCTAAAATGAGGGCAGGAGCCGTATTGGAAGCTCCTGCTCTTGTTTTTACATTTCTATGGAAAGGAGAAGCCCTATGATCCGAATTCTCGCCGTTCCCCTGTCACAGCTTCCGTCGCGGGAATCTCTTTGCGATGCGATTCCGTCGGAATGGTTGCACGTCTGGCAAAAGCAGCACGCAAGCTGCCATCGCGAGGAGCAGGCGCGCGCGAGCCTTGGCGGTCTGTGGCTCTTGCTCCGTCTTGGTTATGCCGGAGGGATCGCCTATACTGAGAACGGACGTCCCGTGGCGACGGAACCGCGGATGGATCTTAGTATTACGCACACACGGTCCTTCGTCTTTTGCGCATTGGCAGAGGGCGAGAAGGGAATTCGCATAGGCCTGGATGCTGAGGCGGTCAGCACCTATCCCCGAGAGAGGATGGAGCGCCTTTGTGATCGGTGGTTTTCCGAAGGCGAGCGTGCCTTTTGGAAGGAGGCGCCCACGGAGGAGCGTTTTACGGAGCTTTGGACGAAGAAGGAGGCCGTTGTCAAGCGGAGCGGGGAAGGGCTTTGTGCCGTAGCAGGGACGGACGTGACCGATCCGACCGAGGCCTTTGCGGTTTATCGATGCGGCGATCACATGGTCACGCTATGCTATCCGAGAGAAGAAGTACCTCCGCAGGACGTTGAATGGGCGGAAGGATAAAAAAGAACGGGTGAAGAAGATGCCAGCTGCATTTCTTCACCCATTTTGTTGGATATTCTTACTTCAGAGCTTCCTCGATCGCTACGGCTACCGTCATTCCGACCATGGGGTTGTTGCCGATCTCTGTGGCTCTCAAATAACCGC
>JAFOGE010000200.1 GCA_017386965.1 Clostridia bacterium | reverse complement strand
TCATAGGCAAGCTTATCCAATGCCGCGCCGCCCGGATAGGGCAGACCGATCACTCGTCCGATCTTGTCGAAGGCCTCGCCTGCGGCGTCATCGCGCGTTGCGCCGATTTCGGAAAAATCGGTGTAGTCCCGCACCTCGTAAAAGGAGGTATGGCCTCCCGAAACGACCACTGCCAAGAAGGGAGGCTCAAGATCGGGATGCGAGAGATACGCGGCCGCGACGTGTCCGTGAATATGATTGACCGCTACCAACGGAATCCCGTTGGCAAAGGCCAGCGATTTTGCAAAGTTGACGCCTACCAGAAGTGCGCCGATCAGTCCCGGAAAGGCCGTAACGGCGATCGCGCCGATCTCGGCGAGCGTAACGCCGGCCTCCTCCAAGGCCTGATAGACGATTCCCGACACCGCCTCGATGTGTGCGCGGCTTGCGATCTCGGGAACCACACCGCCGTAAAGACGGTGGATCTCGATCTGCGAGGCCACGATGTTGGAGCGAATGGCTCTTACACCATTCCCCATTTCCACCACCGACGCCGAGGTTTCGTCACAGGAGCTTTCCATTCCTAAAATATACATGTTCCGTTGTTCTCCAGCTGTAAAATTCCGCCGTGCAGCATGACGAGCGCATCCTCCGTGGGATTGCGGTAGAAGCCGCGGCGCCGTCCCGCCGTCAAAAATCCGGCCTGCTCGTACATCCGGATCGCGCCCTCGTTGGAGGCGCGGACCTCCAGAGCAACCTGCTCACAGTCCTTCTGCCTCGCTCCCGAAAGAAGCGCGTCCAGCACCGCGCGTCCGTACCCCATACGCCGAAAATCCGGATGCGTGGCAATATTCGTGATCTGTCCCTCGCCGGGTGCAAGCAGCATGCCGCCGTAGGCGGCGACACGGTCCCCAACGAGAAGGACCGCTCCGAGCGCCTCCTCTCCAAGAAGAAGCTCGAGTGATCTCTCACTCCATGGCTCGGAGAAGCAAAGGCTCTCCAGGAGCGCGACCTGCGGAAGATGCACGCGCTCGATCGGGCAAAGCAGGATGCCCGCTTCGCGCCCTCCGACCTCCGTCCTCATTCGGCGCTCTCGTTCAGATACGGGCCGACGATGTCCGCCGCGGGATAGCAGATCCCGGTTTCGGGATCGCGCAGAACGCCGTAGCCGAAATGGTACGCGGCATAGTACGCACCCTTGTATTCGCTGACCGTGACCTCAACGCCCTGGAAGCGTCGCTCAAAATTCGTCGGATCCTTTATAAGATCCTCAACGACGATCTCCTCGGAGCAGTGATAGTAGTCCAGATAGTAGTAGATCCCCGGATACTGCTCGGACTCAAAGCGAAGCTCGTGCTTCTCATAGTCCATCAGCACCCAATAGACCTCGGATTCCGAGAAGGAGATCGGTCCTTGGTAGGCCGCGAGCAGGGCGGCGATGTCCTTCTCGTCGGTGATCAGGGAGAAGGTGACGGTGACGGCATCCGACTGTCCCAGATGCACGCGATGGGGCTTCATCTGCGAGAGTGTGGGAAGCGTTACGCCCTCCGCATAGAAAAGATCAAAATTCTCGGTGGAGAGCATCATCTCGGAGGGAACGCCTTCGCTGATCTGATAGAGGATCACGTCGTCCATCTTCTTCTCGGAGATCTTGGCAACCGCTCCGCTCTTGAGATAGGAGGAGGCTTTGTAGCACAGGGGTGCCTCCAGATAGGCGATGCCTGATTGGGAGTTGTAATAGCGTTCCTCCTCCACCTTCATCTTCGGCACATCCGCGCAGGCGCAAAGAAGCAGAAGGAGGGAGAGAAGCAGAGAGGAGAGCCGCAGCAGGGAAACGCATTTTTTCTTCATATCCAAAATCCTTTCCCCGATCAATAGCCAAAGACGCCGCTGAGGGAATCGTCGCTCTCGATCCAATCCTGCACGGGAATGATGCGGAAATCCGTGGGGGTATCGCGCACGATCACGCGCTCAATGCCCGCGTTGATGACCTGGCGCTTGCACATCATGCAGGAGGTTGTTCCGGGAACCAGCTCACCCGTTTTGGAATCCACGCCCACCATGTAAAGGGTCGCGCCGAGCATCTGCTCACGGGGGGCGGCGATGATGGCGTTGGCCTCGGCATGCACCGAGCGGCAAAGCTCATATCTCTCTCCGCGCGGGATCCCGAGGGTTTCGCGCATGCAGGAGCCGATGTCGTCGCAGTTCTTGCGCCCTCTGGGCGCACCGTTATAGCCGGTGGAGATGATCGAATCGTTTTTTACGATGATCGCGCCGTAGTGCTTGCGCAGGCAGGTAGAGCGCTCCGAAACGGTTTCGGCAATATCCAGATAATAGTTGTGTTTGGAAACGCGATTCATATGTACAAATTCCTTTCGGTTTTTCGATGGGCATACCCCTTCATTTTATATTATATATCATTTTTTTCATAAAATCAATAGCTTTTTTACGCATTTTCATTTCCCTTCTCCGTCCGCTCCGAGAAGGGCTTTGCGCGCGGTGCAGGAAGGGGCAAGGAAGACACCGAAGGCGTCCGACCTTGCCCCTAAAAAAGGCTTATTCCTCTACGTGGCCGTAGGCATCACGAGGACGGAAGAGCAGCGAAACGCACCACACGCCCGCAAGGCCGACGACGGTGAAGATGATACGGCTCAGAAGCGAAGACGGGCCGCCGCAGATCCAGCTGACGATATCAAACTGAAACAGCCCGATGCTTCCCCAGTTGATAGCACCCACTACAGTCAGAAGCAAAGCAATTCGATCAATGATCATAGGATTCTTACCCCTTTTCCTTTCAATATGATTTTTTTGGAAATCGGAAGCAAAAGCATTCCTACCGCATTTAGTATGCACCGCCTTGCGAGGCGCTATTGTGGAAATTTTTTCAAAAAGAAGACGCTTCGCCGCGCAAAACGGCTACGCACCGCGCGAGAGCGCGTTTCGCGACATGAAGCGGGTGTGTACCGCGCGAGAGCGCGTTTCGCGGAACGAACCGGATGCGCACCGCGCGTGAGCGCTCCATAGCCCCGCCGCCAGGCGGCGCCCATCCCAGGCGCGCAGCCTTGGTCGCGCTCCGCAGAGCGCGAAACATCTTGGGCGTTTCTCTTTT
>JAFOGE010000199.1 GCA_017386965.1 Clostridia bacterium | reverse complement strand
TTTGCCACCTTTGACGGAAAAGAACTTTACCCCACCAAGCAGGAAAAGGGCGCGCGCCTCGGCTTTGCGCTGATCTCCAATCACGCCTTTGTGGACGGAAACAAGCGAATCGGAATGTACGTTCTTCTCACGTTCCTGGAAACCAACGGCATCAAGCTCCGTCCCACCAACGCAGAGGTCGCCCGTGTCGGTCTTGCCGTCGCGGCGGGTGAGATGAAATATCAGGAGCTACTTGAGTGGATTTTGGAGAATGAGCTTTAAGCTTCGAAGCCAAAACCGGGAGGACTTCTGAATGGAGTATCAAGAATTCATTGATGGAATCAATAACGGTGCTATACAAAAAGCATCCTTTTCCGTAGCAGACTATGCACACTATCGAAATTGTAAAATCGAGTCCAAAATTTCAACCAATCCAACCGGAACGCACGCCTTTCGCGTTATTTGGGTTTCTTTAACGCAGGACGGCTCTGAAAAGAAAGGCTTTTTACAGGATTTTGATGAAAACGCAAAGCTTTTTTATATAAAAAATAAAGGGAGCTTCACGCTAAAACAAATGTGGAGCCGTATTACGATACATTCGATCGAGCCAACAGAGAAAGCATAGTTTTGTCCCTTGTATAACGCACTTTGGTTGTGGGTTATACAAGGGACGTTTTTCTTTTGGTTTGCGCGGCAAGGACCAACTCCTCCGCCCTTTACCTCGCCAGCAGCGGCATATTGACCAGCATATTCTCGGCGAAGATGCCGTAGCCCGACGTGGGATCGTTGATCAGCACGTGCGTCACCGCGCCCACGAGCTTTCCGTTCTGCAGGATGGGACTTCCGCTCATGCCTTGCACGATCCCGCCCGTCCTTTCCAGAAGCGCCGGGTCGGTCACTGTTACGGTAAAGCATTTTGCGCCCGTCGCGTCCCGTCGGATATTTGAGATGCGCACGGCGTATTCCCCGATCGCGTTGTCATCCAGCGTGCAGAGGATGTGCGCCTCGCCCTCGCAAAGCTCCTCCCGCATCCCTACGGGGACCGCCTCGCGCTCCACCTCGGGAACCTCCGAGAAGACGCCCCACACGCCGCAGGCCGAATTGCCGAGAAGCGCGCCCGCCTTCCCTGCGCGGAAATAGCCCTTCAGCTCCCCGGGCGCGCCTGCCGCTCCCTTGACCACCGAGCTGATGGTAACGTCCGTCACGTTCCCGCGCCGCATGGCAACCAGCGCCCCGGTATCCGCATCGCACACGCCATGGCCAAGACCGCCAAAGGCGCCCGTGTCGGGCAGGATAAAGGTGACCGTGCCGATCCCGGCACCGCTGTCACGCACCCAGATGCCGGTCTTGTACCGTCCCTCCGCAGGACAGTAGGCCGGGCGCAGACGAATCTCCATTTCCTCCCGTCCGCGTCTGCAAAGGAGCGTCAGCTCCCGTCCCTCGCTCGCCTCGATCCGCTCGGTCAGCTGTGCCGCTCCCTCCAGCGGCTCACCGTCCAGCTTCAGGATCACGTCCTTGGGACGCAGTCCTGCCGCGGCCGCAGGGTTGACGCTTCCCTTCTCACTCTCGACGTCACAAAAGCCAACCACCGTGACGCCCTCGGTGTAAAATTTGATGCCAAAGGGCATGCCTCCCGGATAGAGCGTCAGATCCTGTAACGCCTCCCGGGCGAGCGTTTGGATGCTTGGCAGATCTCCCTCGATCAACGCCTCGGGAGGCGAGAGCGCGACCGCGTCGGCGGTCCTCTCATATCTCATGGCGCAGGCGCGAATGGCGTTCATCTCCTTTTCGGGTGTACTTGCCCCTGTCGGAAGTGCTGTGCCGAGGAGCAGCGCAAGCGTCAGCGGCAGACAACGCAGGAGCTTCCGAATACGTTGTTTCTTCATTTCTTTACGGAACCTTTCTTCTACACACCGTCCCCTTTTTTGCGAGGCCGTTGCTGGTATTTGTTTGCATGACGTCGCCTCCCTTTGGGACGGGACGCCCTTCACAAATCTATCTTGCTCCGATGGAGTGCGTTTCATGAGTAACAATTATGACCATGACAGAATTCCTCCGCCCTCTTTTTCATATATTTTGAAAAAAAGCCGCGCACCGTGCCAATAGTCTTCCCGTCTTTGTGTAAATGATACGGAAAAGAAGCGCCTTTTCGAAATTCGATCGAACGCTTACGTCGCTTTGGAAGCCATCCTTTGAAAAACGGATGTTTTTTTGTTACATCAAAAAATTGCCCTTTCGCTCTTGACAAAATCCGACAAATCTGCTATAATTGTTCTGTGCAAAACGATTTCTTGCAGAACAATCGTCCCGCATCGGGACGGAAAGGAGGCTGCATTTGAAGAAAAAGAAGAATATCCCCTCTCTGATCCAAAGCACGCAGGAGCCCGGAACCGAGCTTCTCGGCGTCTTCGCGCGGATGGCAGAGCTGAGCAAGTACTTCCGCTCCTATTGCTACCGTCCCGTGGAGGAAATGGGCTTTACGCTCAATGAGATCGACGTTCTGATGTCCCTGAAGCAGGACCCCGAGCGCAATACCGTCAAGGGAATCAGCGAATCCCTGCGCCTCTCCAAGGGCATGATCAGCCAGGCTGTGGAAAGCCTTCGGCAGAAGAACCTCGTTGCCGTTTGCCACAGCGAAACCGACCGACGCTCGGTGCTGATCCGCCTCAACGAGCGCGCACAGCCCATCCTGGAAAAGATCAAGGAGGCCTATTCCTCCTTCGCCCAGACCTTCACGGACGGAATCGACCGCGAGCAGCTCTCGGCGATCTCCGGGATCCTCTCGCAATTTTCCAAGAACAAAGAAACCATGAAGAGGACCTTTCGCAAGCGCGCAGGTCAGACCAAGAAAAAAGGAGGCGCCCCCAACGAGGGCGATGACGAATGATGATATCCCGTAAGAAGACAGAACGGCGCTTTACACCCATTGAAAGCATTTCCCAGTTTGCAAACAAGCTGGCATCCTTTGGTGATGCCACCGCATACCGCTATTTTGACCGTGACCGCAATCTGCTCTCCATGTCCTATGCGGAGCTTTCCAACCGCTTCCTGACGCAGGCAGCCGGTCTTGCCGCGGCAGGCCTTGCGGGCAAGCGCATCGCCGTGATCGGCGAAACCTCGGTGGAGTGGGTCGCATCCTATGTTTCTACCATCGCCGCAGGCGGCATCGCCATCCCGATGGATAAGGAGCTGGACCCCGAGGAGATCAAGGGCTTCTTTGCCTTTGCCGAGGCGGATGCCGTGATCTATTCGCGCTCCTTCAATGAAAAATTTGCGGATCTTTCCAAGAATCATCCCACCGTTAAGGTGCAGATCCCGATGGATCCCGACGCCGCTTGGGATCCCGCAGATCCCTCCGTTCTTCCCTATTCCCGCCTTCTGGAGATGGGCCGCGAGGGTGTTGCAAACGGCTACGCCTACCCCGCCGTGACCGACCCTTGTCGTATGGTGGAGATGCTCTTTACCTCGGGAACCACGGGAAGCAGCAAGTGCGTGATGCTGAGCGAAAAGAACATCGTTTCCGTAGTGAACAACGCCTGTGCGACGGTGGATTTCTCTCCCGAGGATGCCATCGTATCGGTCCTTCCCATTCACCACACCTACGAGCTTGCCATTATGCTGGCAGGCCTCAACTACGGCATGAACATCGCCATCAACGACAGCCTCAAGCGCGTTCTGAAAAACTTTGCGCTCTTTGCGCCCACGGGTCTGGTTCTGGTTCCGCTCTTCGTCAGCACCATGAACAAGCGCATCTGGGACGAGGCGCGCAAGGGCGGCAAGGAGAAGGCTCTGCGCCTTCTGATCAAGCTCTCCCGCGGACTCCGCGCCCTGCACATTGACCTGCGCAAGGTCTTCTTCTCCCAGATCACGTCTGCCTTCGGCGGACGCCTGGAAAAGATCGTCTGCGGCGGTGCGCCCCTCAATCCCGAGCTGGCAGAAACCTTCTCGGAATTCGGCATTGACATCAGCGAGGGCTACGGCATTACCGAATGCTCTCCCCTGATCGCCGTCAATCCCTATTTCGCCCCCAAGAAAGGCTCGGTCGGCCCTGCCGTTCCCTGCTGCACCGTCCGCATCGACGCCGACCACAAGAACGACCTCGGCTTTGACGAGGGCGAGATTCAGGTCAAGGGCGACAACGTCATGCTCGGCTACTACAAGAACCCCGAGGAAACCGCCAAGGTCTTCACCGAGGACGGCTGGTTCTGCACGGGTGACGTGGGATATATGGACGAGGATGGATACATCTTCATTACGGGACGCAAGAAGTACGTCATCGTCCTGGAGAACGGAAAGAACGTCTTCCCCGAGGAGATCGAGGAGTACCTCGGACGCCTGGATTCGGTTGCCGAGAGCGTCGTCGTGGGACGTACCAAGGAGGACGGCGCGATCAGTCTGACCGCCATCGTCTATCCCCAGCTCGACCTCTTCAAGAACGGCGAGGATCACGCCGCGATCGAAGCCGCTGTCCGTGCTGACATCGCGCGCATGAACCGCAAGCTGGTCAGCTACAAGCAGATCCGTGACGTGGAATTCCGCTACGAGCCCTTCGAGAAGACCACCTCCAAGAAGATCAAGCGCCACTGCATCTGATCCCAAGGCGCAAGCATAAAAAAAGGAAGCGTTCATTCGCGAGAGCGAATGGACGCTTCCTTTTTCTTTGCGCTTTTTGCGCAAAAATTCAATTTTCCTCGGAAATAATTTGCATTTCCCTTGACAAAATGCGCATTCCAACAGTTTGCGCAAGCAATTGGATCCGCCGAAGAATCCGAAGATGCGAGCGGTCTTTTTTGTCGTCAATTCTCAAAAACGCCGCTTTCAATGATTGCTTTCACCGCTTTGATGGCTTCTTCATAGGGAACCGGCTTGGATAAGAGCTTTTCGGTGCTATCCTCGTAGTCTTTTTTGAAAAAGTCCGTGTCCACCATCTGTCGAAGCAGTTTGGGAACACTTACGCCTTCTTGTGCCGAGTAGCACTTTGTTCCCGGCTTTCTTTCTTCACGCACTTCTTTTATAAGAGCGCGCAAATGATCGTCTAAGGTTACACGCGTAAGTAGCTTGGAGAGATCATATATATGTCTCGACTGTCTTTCCGTCTTATTGTCCAGCATATAGTCACACGCCGCAAAAACCTTGTCAACAAGCGTTCTGTCAAGCGTCTGAACACGAATGTCAAACGGTTCTAACGCATATTGTGCAATTGCTGCATC
>JAFOGE010000198.1 GCA_017386965.1 Clostridia bacterium | reverse complement strand
TGGAGCAGCTGACTACAGAGCTGGATTTTGATTTGTTCTTGTTCAAAAAGGGGAGTTAATATGAAGATTTCGATATGCATTCCAATGTATAATGAAAATCGCGTGATTGCGGATACGGCCAAAACGCTATCTGCCTATATGGAGGCCCATTATCAGGACTATGAGCTTCTGTTTTGCAGTGACGGAAGCACGGACGGATGTGATCAAACCGTGCGGAGCCTAAATCTTCCAAATGTTCGCGTAATTGGCTATGAGCAGAATCGCGGAAAGGGTTGCGCAGTGCGCACCGCCATGTTAGCCGCAACCGGTGACGTTCGCATGTTTTTGGATGCCGATCTTGCTTACGGGATCGATGTCATTGATCGCGTTTTTCAATTTTTTGCAGCCGGAAGGGAAGAGCAGGTGGTAGTTGGCTCGAGAAATCTGCAAAAGGATGGCTACGCAGGATATACCTTCTTGAGAAAGATTGCCTCCAAGACCTATATCCGCGTGCTTGGCTTCGTAGGAGGCTTTCGTCTTTCCGATTCCCAATGCGGATGCAAAGCGTTCTCCGCAACGGCGGCACAGGAGATCTTCTCCAGATGTGAAATCGACGGCTTTGCTTTTGATATCGAAACGATCCTCTGGGCAACGAAGCTTGAAATCAAGATTGCGGAGATCCCTGTGCGTGTGATCCGACATTCCGACTCGAAGGTTCGTCTGCTTCGGGATACGTTCCGCATGCTCCGAGATCTTACAAAGGCGAAAAAAAGAATACAGAAGAAGTGATTTTGCTTTCCAGCCAGGGCCCTTTGATGACTACGATTGCTTGAAAACGATATATGCTTCCATGGGTTTTCGGATGGATAATAAGGATAATAAAGGGAGCCTACTTTTTCAGGAAGAAGAGCCGCTGCACGCATTGTTTTCTTACGAACACGAAAAAACGTGCGTGCAGTCCTTTTCTTCTTCCCTTAATTATACAAAATTTGCATTTTGTATAATTATCGCTATGTCGTAGGAGGCCCCTCTTTTGATGATGAAGCATTCTGTAGAAACCGGAGTTCTCTTCTCGCAATGCTTGTATTCATTTTTGAGAAGCCAAGATATGGAGCCTATCTGAAAAAGGAATTGACAGACCTTCGCATTTGGTGTATAATAAATATAAATAATGTTATTGCAAAGCCTGTCCGATGTTGCAGGATGATTCATTTTTAGAAAGGAAACGTTATGAACTATCTTTCGGACTGGAATTGCCGCATGATTCCTTATCCCGATCCCTTGCTGACAAACCACGATCAGCTGCAAACGGCATTTTCATACTGTGTTGAGCGATTTGAAATAAAGCGATTCTGCTTAATGCCGGAATATGATTCCCTTTCTGAATCCGTTTCCCTTTTTTTATTGCGTCAGGAACGGATCCGAGAAAGCCTTTTGAAGCTTCTCCCGAAGGGGGCTTGCGCGCGCATCGGCGCATCTGTTCTCCTGCAGCCGGATCTCCACGAAACAATGCATCTTCGAAGGCTTTGCTTACGGGGCTCGCGGTGCTTGCCGATTCAGCTGCCAATCGGACCTTATGAGGATTGGATGGATCTGGAACTGAACCGTTTGTTATACCGTGCCAAGCATCGGCTCCTTTTTCTGTCCTTCGACCGATTTCCCATCCTTTATCCCACCGAGGTGCTGGAGCGACTGACAAGAATTCCGAATGCGGTTTATCAGTTCAACTACCGTTCGCTTGCCGATCCGCGCAGCTGCGCGCTTTTGAATATCCTCTTCGAAAGGAAGGCAACGGTGCTTTTTGGAACGGGAATCGATTCCCTTGAAAAGCTCTCCTTCTACGAGCTGGATCATTATTTGGAAATGGGCAAGAAAACGCTTTCCGTACGTTGCCTTGAGGAGCTTTTGCATGGAAGCCATCTCTTTTGGAATGCTTAGATGACTTCCCTTTTCTCGCAGGCCCTTTTCTTTCCGGATTCACAATATTTGAGCCTGGTAGCCTCTCCTCCGCGGAGATGACGCTCCTCCTTGTTTTTTTGTAATACCTTCTGCACCTCTCGGTAAAGAGCTTTATCAACGTGCTTTAGGGTTTGCGTAACATCTTTATGTACCGTGCTTTTGCTAACGCCGAAGATCTGCGCAACCGATCTGACTGTGCTCTGATTTTCGATCAGGTATTCTGCAAGCGCAACACAACGTTCCTTTCCGTTCCAATCTACCATCAGCATTTCCGAGTCCTCCTTCGCGTGTTCTGATTCAATTCTGCTCTATTATATGAAGGAGAAATGCCGGAATAGAAGTCTAAAATATTTTTTATGAGGTTTTGATCATGCCGCAAAAGGAAACTGATAAATTCGTACCATCGAATGTCTTTGAGGGAATGACCTCGATCTCTTCCCTTCTCTCTTCCCCACAGGAGAACGAAAGGAGAATCGAGGAGATATGGATCTCAGAGGAAAAACGAAGCTCCAAGGCCCGTGAAATTGCTTTTTTGAAGGCAAAGGCAAAGGAGTGCGGCTTTCCCATTGTTTTCGTCCCGAAGGAAAGGATCGAGGAATACGCCGTTGGAAACAGTCACGGTGGCATTCTCGCATTTTGCTCGGATCGACGGATTCCGCGCCTTAAGGCATCAGATATTGTGGAAAATGGATTTTACGTCTATCTGGAAGGAATCGAAGATCCTTATAATTTTGGATATACCATTCGCTCCCTTTATATGGCCGGTGTAGATGGTGTGTTGCTTCCCGAACGGAACTGGATGAGCGCGGCAGGAGTGGTTGCACGAGCTTCGGCCGGCACTTCGGAGCAAATACCGCTCTATACGGCTTCCCCGGAGGATGCTGTTTCGGTCTTTCGATCGAAGGGATACCGCATTGTGTGTGCCGGGATTCGCGATTCAGTTTCTCTGTTTGATAGTTCTTTTTCCTATCCGATCCTTTTGGTGATTGGCGGAGAGAAGCGAGGAATCTCCCGTGCCGTGCTGGATCTGGCAGACGATATTGTGCGTATCGATTACGGAAGAAGCTTTCGCGGTTCCCTTTCCTCCTCTGCAGCTGCTGCGGTTATGGCCTTTGAAATCATGCGGCAAAACAGACATAAAGAATAAATTCAAATAGCACAAGGGCTGCTTCAAGTTTTTAACTTGAGACACCCCCCCTTGCGTATAAAGGATGACGGTGTTCATCCACGAATACAAAGAAACGAGGGACACCAAACAAACGTAGTTTACATTTGTTTGGTGTCCCTGTTTTTATGACTTTATCCTCTCGGGGAGCGAAAGCTCCCGAGAATCGTGTACCAGACTTTAAATCTCGATACGGTTAGGATTACAGAAGATTATTTCTTTGATTTACCAACAATAC
>JAFOGE010000197.1 GCA_017386965.1 Clostridia bacterium | reverse complement strand
TTTAGAAAATGATGATTTTAGAATTACTTTTAATGATGCTCTTATGTATTCTTCTATTAGTAATGGTACTTTTACTAATACACCTTCTGTAGGAAAAGAATATTTGGTATTTTTCTTTGAAGCAGAAAATTTAAGTGATAAGTCTATATATTTGTCTAATTACAGTTTTGATGGTTACGTTGATTGGCGCAGAGCAGAGTGAGGGAATCCTTACCTGCCGAAACGCCAACGGCGACCCGATCGCCCGGATGGATCATCTCATAATCATCCAACGCGCGCCGCGTAAAGCTCAAAATACGTTTGATATGTTCCATTTATGCGGATAAAGAGAGAACCGAGGCAAGCAGGGTTCTCTCTTTTTCTTTCTTTCAGATTTTATTCGGTAATTTCCTCGACCGCTTCCGCGCACTCCTCGGCGGGGACCTCCTCCTCGGGAAGATCATCGATGTCGGTGGTCAGCTTTTTGATTACCTTCAATTCATGCACAACGCCTGCCGTAAAGGCGGCAACTGCGGTTGCGGCGATTCCAAGACCGATCAAAAGTTTTGCGTTCTTTTTCATTTTTTGTTCTCCTTTTTTGTTTGATGTAACGATAAAAATGTATTTTCGGAGGAAGCCTCATTCAATACAGGAATGCAAATGCGATAGACGCAGCGCGAGGCCTTATTCCTCCGGGAAGGAGCAGGTGTCGTAGATGCGTTGTGCCTGTGCGGTCAGCCGACGCCGGTTCTCTCCCTTTCCAGCGGGCTCATAAAGAAAGAGCGGTGCTGCGATGCGAAGCGAGGGGGAAGCCCCCTTTGTGGCATCCACCAAGACGATGCTTGGTTCGGTTACGGGATCGGCGTGGACAAATTGCATTCGCTTGGGCTCCAATCCTGCCTTGCGAAGTGCAGAGAGCAGGTCGCACAGGCGATCCGGTCGCCAAACGCAGAGGAAGCGTCCTCCGTATTTGAGCAATCGGCTTGCCGCCATGCAGAAATCCGCGATTCCGCCGCAGACCTCGTGGCGAGCCAAATATTTTTCCTCGCTCTCGTTTCGCTTCCCGCTGTCTGCACGCATATAGGGCGGATTGGAGAGGACGAGGTCCACCTCATATCCAAGCCTTGCGGCATCCATGTCGCGCACGTCCGCGTTATGCACGTGTATGCGCTCCGAAAAGCCGTTGAGAGCGGCGTTTCTTTGAATGAGATCGGCAAAGGAGCCTTGCAGCTCGATAGCATCCACCTCTTGCACCTTGCCCTTAGCCAACAGAAGCAGGGGAAGAATTCCGGTCCCACTTCCGAGATCTGCGCATTTTGCGTGCGGCTGCGGTCTTGTAAAGGCGGCAAGAAGATAGGCGTCTGTTCCGAAGGTCAGCCCTTGCTTTTTTTGGATCAAGCGAAGGCCTTCGTTGATCTCGTCGATGCGCTCATCCGCAAGGAGGGAGGGATCGCATTTTGAGTTTGCCATGGATTGCTCCTCCTTGTTTTGGACGGTAAAAAAAGCAATGGCAGAGCAGGCAGATGATGCTTGCTCCGCCATTTTGCGGGTCATGTATTATGCCTCCTGAGGAGCACCAACAGGGCAAGCATCTGCGCATGCGCCACAACCGATGCAGGTGTCTGCATCAATTACGTACTTTCCATCTGCTTCGGAGATTGCTTCAACCGGGCATTCGCCGGCACAAGCACCGCAAGCAACGCAATCATCGGAAATCTTATATGCCATGATTCAAAACCTCCTATTTTTATTTGACACTTCTATTGTAACACATTTTTTTGAATTTGCAACTGTTTTTTTTGATTTTTTACAATTTTTTTGAAAAACCAAAGAAGGGAAGACTATTCCGCGTCTGCCTCGGTTTCGTTTCTCTCGGCAGGAGCTTTTCCTTCACTCTTCTCAGCGCCCTCGTTTTTCCTCTCCTGGGGCTTGCGCCTTTCCTTTTCCAGAACGGTGACCTGGTCGCGGTGATACTGCTTGGGCGGTGCGTCCGGATCATCCCGGAGCAGCACGCGGATCGTACCTGCCAGAGGATTGGAGCTGATCACGCGTCCGATTCCATCCTCGGTCTTGACGGTTGCATCGTGGGGAGGCGTACGGCGGATCTCCTCGGTGTAGGTTTCGGATTCATATCGCAAGCAGCACATCAGACGTCCGCATACTCCCGAGATCTTGGAGGAGTTGAGAGAAAGGTTCTGCTCCTTTGCCATTTTAATGGAAACCTGTGCAAAATCAGGGAGGAAGGTAGAGCAGCAGAGGGGACGTCCGCAGGCACCGATACCGCCGAGCAGCTTTGCCTCGTCGCGGATGCCGATCTGGCGAAGCTCAATGCGCGTGCGGAATACGGAGGCCAGATCCTTGACCAGCTCGCGGAAATCCACGCGCCCCTCGGCAGAGAAGTAGAAGAGGAGCTTGGAGTTGTCAAAGGCGTACTGCGCATCGATCAGCTTCATCTCCAGCTTGTGTGCGAGGATTTTTTGCTGACAGATGGAGAGGGCTTCCTTTTCCTTCTTGCAGTTCTCTTGATTGTGGGCGATGTCCTCTTCGGTGGCAAGGCGGATCAGGGGACGCAGCTGCGCCACGATCTCCTGCTTACGCACCATGGAGTTCCCAAGACAAACGTCGCCGAATTCGGGGCCACGCGCGGTTTCTACGATGGCGCAATCGCCCTTCTTGGCTCGGATGCCCTTGGGATCGAAGTAATACATTTTGCCGGAGGAACGAAAACGAACGCCGATGATCTCGATCTTTTCCACGGGCTCGCTTTCCTTTGCGGGCTCGGTTTCCAAGAGAGAGGAGGGAATCGGAACAGGGCCGTCCTCGAAGGTGGCTGCCTCGGCAGATGTACTGCCTTCCGTTTGGACTTCTGCGTGCATAGAATCGGTATCGGTGCCTCCGGATTGCAGAACGATGCGTGCGCGCAGCTCCGCGAGGGATAGCTCCTCTGCTACGGGCTCCTCGTAAGGATCGTAGGGGCGCTTTTCTCCCGAGGGACGGTTTCCTCGATTTCCTCCGCGTCCGCGATTTCGGTTGCGGCCGCCTTGCTTTGCAGAGCCGTCCCGCTCGGTTGCGGGATGCTGTCCCTGCGCGCCGGACCCTTGCGGCTTTTGCCGATGCTCCTGCTTTTGCTTTTTCTGTCCGTCCGGCTTTTGCGGCTTTTGTCCTTCCTTCGGAGCTGCATGCTCGGCGTGGCTCTGCTCCGGCTTGCCCTGTGCAGAGCTTGCTCCCTCGGGACGGTGATGCTTTTTGCCTCTATGGTGATGTCTGCGGCCTCGATGCTCGCCACCGCCGGAGGCGGGCTTGCTGCCGGAAGCATCTGCAGCGTGGTTGACTGCTTTGGTGTTCTGATCGTCCATGTCTTGTTCTTTGGATCCTTTCTGTGTGGTTTTGCGCGGTGCCGTCAGAGAAGATTGCATCGAGCGGCGAAGGAGGTCAGCAGAAGGCGAATGTTGGCATTCGCACGCAGCTGCTCCTGCGCGTCGGAGATGCATTCGCAAAGAGCGAGCAGCTCCGGAGTGGTAAAGCGGTAGGAGAGAGAGAATGCCTCCTCCCGATCCGCGAAAAAGCAAAGGGGAGCCTCATCGGTCTGCTTGCAGAGCAGGAGATCGCGAAGGCAGAGGAGAAAGCTGTCAAACAGAAGGGACAGCTCCTCTCGCTTCTCCCTTTTCTGGGGAAGCGCATTGAGAAAGCGCATGGTTGCCGCGGTATTTTTGCGAGAGGTGCAGAGCGTTGCAAATTCTCTTGCCATATTCCGACGGGCCAGCAGGGGCGCGCGAAGCTTTGGATCCAGCAGCCGGAGTGCGGTTCCGATGCTTCCTTGGGATGCCTTGACAAGCTCGGCGAATTCCCCCGGCTCCTGACGCATCAGGAGCGCCGCCTCGGGGCAGGTCTTGGAAAGGAAGGCGGCAATTTCCTCCGGCGGGATCTGCTCGGTTCGCAGGATCGGCGCGCGGCTTTTTACGGTTTCCAGCAATTTCGAGCTGCTCTCACAGAGCAGAAGAAAGAAAACGTAGGCGGGAGGCTCCTCCAGCGTCAGGAGAAAGGCGTTCTGTGCCGCCTCTGTCATCAGGTGGGCTTCTTCGATCACATAGGTCTTGATCTGAAGATCGTTCGGGGCGATATAAACGTCCCTTCTCAGCTCGCGGATGACCTCAACTCCCAGAGTTGCGTGCTTTTCGTCACGCTTGACGTAGATGACATCCGGGGAATTTCCGGATGCGATCTTACGGCAGGAGGGGCATTGCAGGCAGGGGAGGGGATGCGCATCGGAATGGCTGTTCTCGCAGGAGAGAGCCATAGCGATCCGCGATGCGAGAAGGTGCTTTCCGCTTCCCGGAGCGCCTTCCAGAATATAGGCGTGTGCGAGGGCGCGATCCCTCAGATCCGCGTACAGACGGGCGCGAAGCCTTTCGTTTCCGACTACGTCGGAAAAAGCAGTTCTCATGGCGATCCTCCTTCCGTCGCAAGCAATCCTAACCATTCTTTATTATAGCAGATTCCCCGTGGCTTGTCAAGCATCGCCCATGCCCCGAACAGCCCTTTTTTGCGCTTTTTGCAAGAGATTTTTGGGGAGAGTGATTGACAGATACTCTTTTTTGGGGTATAATGTAAGAAAGCAACCGCTTTGCGGTTGGAAAGCATCACAGAAAGGAAGATTCCGCTATGGTCATTACAAAGAAATCCATTATCGGCGACATTTTGGACTACGAGCCTGAAACTGCGCAGTTCTTTTTTGCAATCGGAATGCATTGCCTTGGCTGCCCCGCATCCCGCGGTGAAGCAATCGAGGACGCCTGTGCCGTTCACGGTACCAACGCCGATGCATTGGTAGACGAGATCAACCGTTTCCTCGCCTCCAAGAACAAATAATCCCAAATACCGCACAATGGAAGTTGATACGAAATTGTGCGGTATTGCTTCTGTATGACCGTAGTATGATTTGGCCTTGCCCCGGGCTTTTCTGTCAAGGGACATGGGAAGGAGGTCTTGACCGTGCAGGAACCCTGCTTGCTTGACGCGCGGCTTTGCAGCGCGATTCCATATTTGAAGAAGGGCGGCCGTGTTGCCGATATCGGAACGGATCACGCCTATCTGCCCATTTATCTCGTGCAGCAGGGCATCTCCCTTGAGGCGCTTGCCTGCGACATCAACGAAGGGCCTATTGAGAGCGCACGTATCAACATTCGTGCGGCGGGACTGGAGGAACGAATTCAGACACTGCGTACCGACGGATTGCACGGCGTAGAGCCCTTTGCACCGGATGACATTCTCATTTTTGGAATGGGGGGAGAGCTGATCCTTCGCATTCTTTCGGAGGCCCCTTGGGTCCGCAACGGGAGGATCGGTCTGGTTTTGCAGCCGATGTCGCGTGCATCCGTACTGCGCGGATGGCTTCTTTCGCAGGGCTTCTCGATTGATGGAGAGCGATTAACGAGGGAGGGCCGAAAATATTATCAAACCATCCATGCAAGATGGAACGGTTCCCCTGCCGCTCCTTCCGAGGAGGAATGCCTCTTGGGACGCTGGGATTCGGATGTGCCGTCGGAGCTCGTGCGCGCTTTTTTGGAGCATGAGATTGCGGTACGGGAGCGAATCCTGCGGGGGAAGAGCCAGTCCTCCGATGCAGACGGAGAGAAGGAACGTCGGGAAGTGCAATTCTTAAAAGAGAGATTGGAGAAATCGGTATGACTGTACGCGAGCTGTATGCGTTTTTGAATCGTAAGATTCCGTCCGCCCTTTCCTGCGATTGGGACAACGACGGATTGATGTGCTGTCCGAACGAAAATGCCCCCGTCCGTCGGGTGCTGGTGGCCCTGGACGTCACGGCGGCGGTGGCAGAGAAGGCGATCCGCGAGGGATACGACGTGATCCTTTCGCACCATCCCCTGATCTTCCGTCCGCTTCGCGCGCTGGATCCCGCAGATCCCGTAGCGAAAAAGGTCATCCGTCTGCTCTGCGCAGGAGTTTCGGTGATGAGCTTCCATACCCGTCTTGACGCGGTCGAGGGAGGCGTAAACGATATTCTGACGCAGGCGCTTGGACTGACCGAGGTGATCCCCTTCGGCCCGGAGGGCGAGGCGATCGGGCGTATCGGCACGCTCTCTACTCCCGTGTCGCTCCCCGATTTTGCCGCGCTGGTCAAGCGCGCAACGGGCGCGGAATGCGTGCAGACTGTAGATGCAGGGCGCTTGGTGAGCCGTGTGGCGGTGCTGGGAGGCAGCGGCTCGGGGGATGTCGAGGCGGCCCGTAGGGCAGGTGCGGATACCTACCTGAGTGGAGAGCTGAAGCACGACGTTCTTATGGATGCGCCCGAGAAGGGACTGAATCTCGTCGCCGCAGGGCATTTTTACACCGAGGATCCCGTTTGCAAACGCCTTTGCGAGCTGGTAAGGGAAGCAGATCCCACCATCGAGGCAATCACAACGAATAGCAACACGGTTGCGTTTCTTTGACCGTTACGTACTCTGGAAAAGCCAAAAGGAGAAAACAGAATGACATACGTTATCGCAAATATTCACGGAAACTATCAGAAATTCAAGGATCTGCTGGCCGAGATTTCCTTTGGGGAGCAGGATCTGCTCTACGTACTGGGAGATCTCGTTGATTACGGCGAGGAATCCATGGAGCTGATCGCGGATCTGAGCATCCGTCTGAACGTCTATTCCATCGCAGGCGAGCATGATTTTCTCGCTGCGCGGATGCTCAAGGGCTTTGACCGCATGCTCAAGAGTGGAGCGACGCCCGATGCGGAGTATATTGCGGAAATGACGCAATGGGTGCAGGAGGGCGGTCAGGCAACGCTGGATGCCTTCCGCACACTGGACGAGGATCAGCGCGAGGGCGTTCTGGAGTATCTCGAGGAGCTGACCCTCTTTGAGGAGGCCGAGGTCAAGGGAAAGCGATACGTTCTGCTGCATGCCGGCATTGCGGATTACGATCCCGATGCGGATCTTGAGGACTATCTGCCCGAGGACTTCTTCTCCGAGCCGCTCGATCCTGCCGTCCGCCTGATGGAGGATGCTACCGTAGTGGTGGGACATACGCCCACGCCAAGCGGAAAAATTGAATACGGAGAGGGAAGTATCTTCCTGGATTGCGGCGTCGCCAACGGCGGACGTCTTGGATGCCTGTGTCTGGAAACGGGCAAGGAGTATTACGCCTGAATGCAGAAGAATGAGATCATACGCCTGCGGATCGAGGAGCTGAACCATCTGGGCAACGGT
>JAFOGE010000196.1 GCA_017386965.1 Clostridia bacterium | reverse complement strand
GCTTGCCTCGCCGTTGATATAGCCCTGTCCGGTCTTCTCAAAGACGCTTCCCTTCAGTCCATCGCGCATAACGTCATTAAAGACGGCAATTCCGCCGATGGCATCGCCCGTGGGAACGATCTTATGGATATTGGACTGATTTGCCTGTTCGCTTCCGTCGATGGTCGAGCCCATCGTCCAGCCCTCGCCGTAGATCATGGCATGCGGGTTGAGGGTATGCACTGCACTCTCAACCTCCTGCATCGTTTGCAGATCGTGCAGGCCCATCAGGTCAAAGCGGAAGCCGTCGAGCTTATATTCCTCCATCCAGTAGGAGGTCGAATCCACCATAAACTTTCCAAACATATAACGCTCGGATGCCGTATCGTTTCCGCATCCGCTTGCGGAGGAATTTGCTCCCGTGGAGGTATAGCGGTAGTAGTAATACGGAACGATCTTATTAAAGGAGCTGTTTGCATCATAGGTATGATTGTAAACGACGTCCATGATCACGCCGATGCCGGCCTCATGGAGTGCCATGACCATCTGCTTAAATTCCTGAATACGCACCTCTCCGTGATAGGGATCGGTCGAATAGCTTCCCTCGGGGACGTTATAGTTTTCAGGATCATATCCCCAGTTGAACTGCGGCTCCGTGCTGCTCTCATCCACCGATGCGTAATCGTAAACGGGAAGCAGATGCACGTGCGTAATGCCAAGTGCCTTGAGGTAATCCACGCCAACAGGCATTCCGTATTCGTTCACCAATCCGGACTCGGTGAAGGCAAGGTATTTGCCCTTATACTGCGAGGAGGCGATCTTGTTGGAGAAATCACGCACGTGGATCTCCCAGATGATGGCATCACCGTAGGAGGTAAGCGTATCGAGGGAAGAGGTGTCGGCAAAGCCCTCCGGATCGGTCCGATCCAGATCGACAACCATGCCCCGCTTTCCGTTGACACCCGCTGCCTTGGCATAGGGATCGACCGCCTCCTGCGTGCCAACCGAGGTGGTCACGCTATAGGTATAGTAGGTTCCGTGTCCGCAAGCTTCGGTATGCGACCAAACGCCCTTCTCACCAAGCGTCATTTCTACGTTCTTGTAGGCCTGTACGCCGTCGCCTGCGTCAAAGAGGTTCAGAACCACCTTGGATGCCGTGGGCGCCCAAAGCTTGAAGGTGGTGCTGTCCCCGTCGATATAGGCGCCGAGGTCATCGCCATCGTAATGATAGGTCTGTGCAAAATAGTCGCTGTCAAAAATATCGGTCGGGATGACGTATTTCTCGCCAAATCCATCGATGGAAACACGATAGTTTCCGGAAAGGGAAAGCGCCTCCCCAACCTCAATATAGCCGCTTGCGGCATTCTGTCCCATCGTGGAGATCTTCGTAACGGGGATCTCGCGATCTCCCTCATAGACCTTGACCTGATCCAGGGAGGTGATCATCGTCTTGGGCGTAATACGGTATTGCAGCTTTTGGGAATCTACCATCCCTGCCATTGAAAACTTCTTGATCATTTCCAGCGTTTTTCCTCCATCGTTGCTCGTGAATTGATCTTCAACCCCCGATTTGAGGTAGATCACGGTTTCCTTGCCCTCGATCACGGCAAAGCGATCCTGCTCAAAATCCTTGGTCGCACTTCCCCACGCACTGCCGCCCGGCTCCGAGCAAGCGCGGCGAACGATAAAGCCGACCTCCTCGATTCCCTCGGGAACGTTGACGACCACCTTGGCTCCGTAAGCGCACTCGTGGAAAAGGTATCCCTGTCCCGGCTTATCGGCCCACCAGATCCAAATGTCGCAATTCTCATAGGTGCCATTGTAGGTCCAGTAGAAGGTCAGCTGATTGTACCCCTCCTCAAGAGGAAGCTCGTATTCCTCATCCGGAATATCGCGGTCGGTTTCGGGTGCAGTCGCTGCACCGGTGTCAGATGGCTCTGCCGGAGAAGGCTTGCAGGACGTCAGAAGCACGCCCAGAAGCATCGCCAGCGCAAGAAGGATAGACAGGATACGGAGATTGGTTTTCATGTTGATTCTCCTTTTTGAAA
Organism: Clostridia bacterium; assembly: GCA_017386965.1. Taxonomy (GTDB): domain Bacteria; phylum Bacillota; class Clostridia; order Oscillospirales; family CAG-272; genus UMGS1865. The sequence continues at coordinate 1,614 of JAFOGE010000196.1, read as the reverse complement.
AAAAATTTGGCAATTCGTCTGCGGATACCGTAGGGATCTCCTCCCAACGTCGAATCCATGTGCAATGTCACCAAAATACAAATCTTTGTATGAAAATTTTGGTATTCTCGCACAGAGCCATTATACCATTTCACTTTCAAAAATGCAACCCGTTTTTCAAAATTATTTTCTTCTTATTCTTCGACAGATCCAAAAAATTATGCGTTTCTGCGCCTGCGAATTGCAAGGTTGCCTGTTGACTTTTCCTTTGCGGGATGGTATAATGCTCTTAGATCTGCTTTTTTGGGAGAGAATATGCTGCATATTTTATTCGATTGCCCCAACGTTCAGAATTTTCGGGAAGAGCTGAAGAGCTGCTTCTCGCCAAGCGACACCGTTGCCGTGGTTGCCTTTTCCTTCTACGACGACTACGTCTTTGACGAAAAATCCTGGGATCGCGTTTACGGCGCTCCCGACGGAAAGGATTATCTGGAAACGGTGCAGTCCTTTTCGGCCTTCGGCATTCCAAAGGAAAGCATCACCTTTATCAACTATTTCAAGGATACCAAGGACAGCGCCGCCGAAAAGATCAGAAGGGCAAGCGTGGTCTATTTTACGGGAGGCCTTCCTGACCGCATGATGGACCGCATCCGCGAATTTGCATTGGAGGATGTCCTGCTTTCGCATCGCGGAACGGTGATCGGATACAGTGCCGGCGCCGTGATCCAGCTTGCCGAATACCACCTCTCCCCCGATGCGGATTACCCCGCCTTTGGATACTACCGTGGGCTCCCTTATCTGGAGGGCTTTGCCCTGGAGGTACACTATGAGGGGAAAGCCTGCCAGAAGGATTCCATCCGCCGCGTGCTGGCCGAGAAGCATCTGCCCGTTTACGTTCTGCATACCGCCTGCGGCGGTCTTATTGCAAAGGATGGACAGATCCGCCGTGTCGGTCACGTCGATCTGCTGACCCCCGATATGACCCCTGCGCAAATAGATCATTTTTTCGAGAAGGAGTGTAACCCAACATGAGCAACTCTCTGAACAATTTTGGATTTCGCCGCAAGAGCGGTATTCTCTTGCCCGTAAGCTCCCTGCCCTCCCCCTACGGGATCGGAAGCTTTGGCAAAAAGGCCTATGATTTCATTGATTTTCTGTCGGAGGCCTCTGTCAAATGCTGGCAGGTCCTCCCCTTGAATCCGACCTCCTACGGGGACAGTCCCTACCAATCTCCCGCGGCCATTGCAGGAAACCCTTATTTTATCGATCTGGAGCTGTTGGCAAAGCAGAAGCTTTTGACAAAGGAGGACCTGGACGAGCAGAAGCATGACACCGCACGGGTGGACTACGGATGGCTCTTCTTCCATCGCTACAACGCCCTGCGAAAGGCCTACGCCAATTTTGTGGAGCGTGAAATGGACAAGGCTCCGGCCTACCTTGCCTACTTAAAGGAAAACGCCGCATGGCTTCCTGATTATGCTCTGTTCATGGCCCTCAAGGTCCATTACGGCTACGCAGCCTGGACGACCTGGAGCGAGGAGCATCGGGACGTGGAGCGTGCAAGAACACACGCTCATGAATTCGAGCAGGAATGCGGCTTTTGGAGTTGGGTACAGTACGCCTTCGACACCCAGT